>CBDUQW010000011.1:0-56873 GCA_965369625.1 uncultured Thermoplasmata archaeon
CGAGCCCATAGAGGACCTCCCAACCATCCCAGCAGCCCGCACCATCGGTGTCGGGGTTCAGGGGGTTGGTGCCCGCCTTGAACTCGTCCAAGTTGCCCAGTTTGTCGCCGTCAGGGTCAGCCTTCTTGTCCGTCGGGTCGTTCGGACCCCATGCCAGGGTCGTCGACGCGAACACGGAAGAGACCATGAGCAGCGCGATCAGAATTGCAGCCTTCTTCATGTCACTCACCATGGAACTTATTCTATGTGTTTAAAAGTAGGTTGGGTACCATATATAAAGATTTTCAGACACTTTTCGAAGGTTTCCGGGGGGTGCCAGTACTATTTTGCATCGGTCTCCCTTCGCCTGAACACGACGATGGCGGCCATGGCAGCAAGTAGAAGGGCGCCCGCGGCGGGTGCTGCCTCCCATGCGGGGAACAGGCCAGGTACCTCCTTGACCTCGAACTCCTCGGCCGCCGTGGTCTTCTTCGGGTTCTTGGCGTTCCGGAACTCGAAGGAGTACTTCCACTTGCCCGCCGAGTCGAACTTCTTTGCGAAGAAGTACTCCTTCCCGTCAGTGTAGTCGACATCGGAGGTGTCCACCTCCCCCAGCGCCTCGGACTTCCAGTCACCGTCGGCCTTGCTGTAGAGCAGGTTGAGGGTGGTGGGCCGGTCGTTGTCGGGGTCGGTGTAGACGACGCGGAACTCGATCACGGTGTCGGTGTAGGGCTGGTCGGGCATGTCGGTCAAGTCCCCCAGGGTGAACTGGGCGTTGGCCTTCACCTCGAGGGTGGTGGTGTCCACCTCGGACCAGTCGCCGTCGTTGTCCTTGACCTTGAAGGTGACGGTGTGGGTGCCCGCTATCAGGTTGTCCAGGGTGAAGGTGGCGCTGCTCCCGATGAGACCTCCCAGGTCGGACTCCCACGTGTAGGTCTCGATGATGCCATCGGTATCCTCGGCGGTGCCCCTGAAGGTGACCTCCTGGCCCACCTTGGCGGGGTTGGGGGTGATGGAGACGATGGTGGCGGTCGGCGCCTCGTTGGTATGGATGACGGACACGCGCACGCTGCCGGTGTTCTCCGACTGCAAGCCCTCGTCGTCCTTCACCTTCAGCGTGGCGGTGTAGGCCGCCTCGGAGGTGTAGGAGTGCTTGACGGAGGAAGTGCTGACCCACCCGGTGTTGCCGCCGTCGCCGAAGTCGAACCAGTACTGCGTCACGCTCCCGTCGGGGTCGCTGCTGCCTCCGCCGTTGAAGGTGACCTCCTGGTTGGTGTCGGCCGTGGTGGGATTCGCCGTCAGCACGGCGGTGGGGGCCCTGTTGACGGGAGTTGAGGAGACCGTTATGGTCACGGTGTCGGCGCTGGTGCTCTCCAGGCCCTCGCTGTCCTGGACCCTCAGGCGGGCCGTGACGGTGCCAGAGGATGAGTACGAGTGGGTCGCTGAGAAGGAGCTCTGCCACCCGGAGCTGCCGCCATCGCCCCACTCGAAGTAGTACATGTCGACGAAGTCGCCATCGTCGGGGTCGGTAGAGCCGCTTCCGTCGAAGGTGACGGTCTCTCCCACGCCTGGATTGGTCGGGTTCACGGACAGGTCCGCCACCGGGGGTCGGTTGCCCGCTTCCTTGGTCACGGTGATGAGCCAGATGTCGTTGCTTCGCGTGTAGACGATGCCGGCCATGTCGTTGCTGGCTGCCGGGCGGGGCGTTCCAGTGGCCTCGTCGATCAACTGATCGGGATCGCTCCAGCTCTCGTCAGCCTCGTCCCAGTACCTGATGTAGGGGAGCCAGGGTGCGTTGATGAGGTTCTCCCTCATCAGGTAGGTGATGTACACGTCACCGTTGGGTGCGATGGCGATGTCCGGGCTGTCGGTCTCGCCCAGGAGGGAGCTGGCTATCTGCATGCTGTCGCCGATGGTGGCGTCCGGCTCGACCATGGTCCACATGGTGGCACCGTTCTGGACGTAGACAAGGTGCAGGTTATCATCTTGGTCCCCGGTGGCCTCGAGGAACTCAAGGTCGTACAGCGCGTTCGACACCACCTCCACGGGGTCCTCGATGACGCTGCCTGCCGAGGTCAGCGAGGTATAGTAAAGGGAGGTCCTGGCTGCGAAGTTGTCCTCTTGCTGCCACGTGACCAAGGTCTCGCCGCTGATAGAGGTGCCCAATCGGGGAAAGTGAACATTTCCATTGAGGCCCAGTTCACCCGATATCTCCCTACCGCTCTTTGAAATGGATCCCGATGAGGAGACCTTGAGCCACATGATGACTGGAATGTTCTCCCTCTCGTCCCACACGATGTACGAATTGCCCGAGGCGTCGGATTCTATATCGAGGCCATTAGCATCGAACTCGGATGAGTACACGTTCTTGGCCGAGACCGAGAGCCCTCCGTCGGCATTGACCTGGGCGTAGTAGACGTCCCTGGCGTCGTCGTTGGTGGTCCTCGTGGTGAAGGCAATGTGAGCCCGTTTCGCGGTGTCGACGCTGATGGCCAGGGCACCATAGCCACCGTTCACGTTCCCGGGATTGACCTGTAAGGGACCCTCGATGGTATTACCAGTGGGCCCGACCTTCCTGTAGATCAGGTCTATGTAGTCCCCTCCATCATCGAACAGGTATACCACATGATAGTTACCATCGACATCGACATCCACCCGGGGAGACCCGGTGGGATCGTTGGTATCTGTGATGTTGTAGTCCTCGGACACATCCAGGGAGGTCCCGGCCATGGGGACCGTGGAAAGCAAGAAGAGGGCCAACATCAAGAGGGTCAATACCTTTGCGACCGATAACCGCCCAGTCATCAGCATCACCACTAATCAAGGTTGAGCGAGTCAGGATGTATAAAAGTTCCGGTATCGAATGGCAGTCGTTCACCCCTGAGAATATCCCAGAATGACCCCCTGGTCCTTGGGAAGGTTGAAATACGACAGATGCCAATCGCCGCTCGACGGGCCCGTAGCCTAGCTGGATAAGGCGCCGGCCTTCTAAGCCGGAGATCGTGGGTTCGAATCCCGCCGGGTCCGCCTGTCCCTTGCCCCGAAACCACCTTCTACCAGCAGGTCCATCGACCAGTGATGGCAGACGAGGAGCCCGTCAGGTGCGAGCCCGTGGAACCCTGGGACGACGTACCCCCGGAGTTGCAGGACATCTTCGTCGTCCAGCGTCACGAGGCCAGCAGGCTCCACTGGGACCTACGCATCTCGATGGACGGCGTGCTCAAGAGCTGGGCCGTGCCCAAGGAGCCACCCACCACCAAGGGACCCCGCCGCCTCGCCATCATGGTCGACGACCACGACCTCTCCTACCATGACTTCGAGGGCGTCATCGAGGAGGGGAGGTACGGCGCGGGTCGGGTCGAGATCTGGGACCGGGGAACCTACGAGATGCTGGACCGCAAGGACGAGAAGATGGTCCTCATGCTCGACGGTGACCGGCTCAAGGGCAAGTACGTGCTCCTGCGGTTCAAGAAGGCAGGGGAGAACAACTGGCTCTTCTTCAAGGCGGAGTGAGGACTCAGCCCCTCATGGTGCACTCCAATGGAGAACTTGAAGGGACGCCCTTCGCATAGATGTCGGGTCCGTAGATATCGACCTCTGTGAGGGCGGTATGCACCTCCTTGGCGATGTCCACGTTCCCCTCGTTCACTCCTTCGATGTGGACCATGATGATGTCGTAGGCTCTCCCCCCATACAATCTGCTCATTCCGATGGCAACGCCATCCGGTAGCTCGTAATACAAAGTGTACGACCACCTTGCCATCTTCACGATGGGTATGAACATACTAGCCAGCGTACCGTCGAACCTCTTCTCCAGGTTCCCCTCATCGATCCAGTATCTCGACCAGACCTTGTCTAAAGGCCAGTTCCATCCAATGTAGTAACCAGGCTGGCGAAGTGCCCAGTGCCCGGATATCAGGAGATAAGCAATCAAGGGTGACCAGGCGAGGACAACGGCAGGTATGGAGACCCCGATCATAGCGAGAAGAACGAGTGAACTCAATGGGAAGATTGCGAGGAGAATGATGGATATTCCTGTCTGATGCAGCCTCTTAAGATCCGATGCGGGATACTCCAGCTGCCCGAAGTCATGATCGCCCAGTGGTGACACCCTCTTGACATTCTCTAAACGCCAACATCCATTACTAGGACATCTATATCATCCTTTCGTTGCCCTCTAAATCGGTATGCCGGAGAGGTCGTACCAGAGCTTCTCCGCCTTCTCGTAATTCTTCTTCGTGATGCCCTGGACCCCGGCCGACAGGATGTACTTGTCCGTGTCCACGGGAACCTCCTCCTTCGGGACCCTGTGGCCGCGGATGGCGAGACCGTCCTCAAAGATGTACGTAAGGTCGTGAGGTTCCTTCCGGACCTTCTTGGTCCGCAGGCCGTGACCTGCACAGAATCCCTCAAGCACCTGGTCCAGCTTCCCAGAGTCCATCCACCTCTCGACATCGTGCTGCTCCAGGATGAACTTCCCATCCACCGAAGCGTCCGGGCCCACCATCGCTCCCAGGTGACCCGCTATCCCAGTTGCTTCCTGTGGCGGCTCGAGCCTGTGATCCGTGAGCTTCTTCAATCCACCAACCCCTTTCCAAAGCACCCATATCTCTACTGCCCAGGTATTTAATAGAATACCGGGGAAATCGTCCTGGGGAATGCCAAAACCTTTTATAACCCTACGCGTTTCACCCAAAAGTCGAGGACGAACCATGAAGCGCGGTTCAAGAGCCTGGAAGAAGCGCGGCAACATGCGCTGGAAGTGGCGCAAGAAGAAGATGCGGCGCCGGATCCGAGCAGCCCGAAGGCGCAAGTAGCCGGGCGCTCCCCCCCTACCCTCGACCTTATTCAAAATCCCAGATCCTGTCGCCCACGTAGTGCAGGGTCTTCACTGCCCTACCCTTGCCAGCGACGACCATCTCGGCCCCCGGCATCATCGCCATTCCTACGGCAAGGGGCCGTTTGTGCTTGCCGTCCCGGACGTACACCACGTCACCCTCCGCGATGGTCGGGTCCACGCCGATGACCCCCGGCGCCATGCAGTCGGCCCCGTTGGCCAGGAAGCGCACCGCGCCCTCGTCGACCTCGACCCACATGCCATCGAGGCCCTTGTCAAGGATGGTACGGAGGGACGGGAAGGGCACGCCGTCGAGCACCAGGTAGGCCACCCTCCCGTCGATTATCAGGAAGTCCATGTCCACCCCGCGGGCCCTGTCCACCGCGGGCTCGTCGACCAGCATGTCGATGCCCGTGGCATCGACCATCCTGGTACCCAGCTGCCGGACCTCCTTCGACTTCAGCCTGTGACGCTTCCGAAAGGACAGATCCGGCATGGCAACCGACCCCTCGATGGGCTGGGGCGATAATAGAGGTTTCCACCCCCTAATTCGTTTTACATGATATTATGCGTCATGAGCTTCTTCCATGGCTAGTTGAGTTGACGGGAGGCGCCCGGCATGACCCGGGTTTCCGACCAGAAGGGTTTGGCACCAAGTATTAATTGACGGGCACCCTCACATCCCTAGGGAGGTATGGGCTTGACCGAAGACCCTGAAGTTGCCAGCACCCTCGACTGCGTCGGGCTGTTCTGCCCCGAGCCACTGTTCCAGACCAGGCAGGGCATCGACGGGATCGAGGTGGGCGAGATCCTCGAGGTGTACACCGACGACCCGGCCGCCGAGGAGGACCTGAAGCGGTTCGCCAAGAGGACCGGCCACGAGGTGGTCTCATTCGAGAGGGACGGCGACGAGATGCGTTTCCTCATCCGCAGACTGAAGTAGGAGGAATGGAAGATGGCAGACGAAGATTTCATACTGTACGTGCAGACCAGTGACTCCCCCGAGCGCCAGTACTCCCCCCTGGTGCTGGCCCAGACCGCGAAGGCGATGGATATAGACGCCAAGGTCTACTACCTGGGCATGGGGCTCAACATCATGCGGCCGGGAGCCGCCGAGGACATCAAGATGGGCAACTTCCCGAGCCTGAAGGAGATGCTGGACAAGACCATGGAGATGGGCATCCCCATCTACGTGTGCGAGGCCTCCAAGCAGATGCTCGGCGGTGATTCCGTCGAGATCATCGAGGGTGTGCAGATCGTCGGCGCGGGCACCCTCAACGACCTGGCGCTGGATGCCAGCGCCACCATGTGGTTCTGAGCCAAGGTGATGATCACGTCCCGAGATAGTGTGTACCTGGACCATCAATCCGCCAAGCCCGTGGACCCGCGGGTGATGGAGGCGATGGAGCCCTACCTCCATGACCGCTTCGGCAACCCCTCGTCCCTCCACGCGGTGGGTGACGACGCCACGGAGGCCCTCGACAGGTCACGCGAGACCGTGGCCCGCCACATCGGTGCCAAGCCAGAGGAGGTCGTGTTCACCTCCGGCGCCACCGAGTCGAACAACCTGGCATTGATAGGCTACGCCATGCGCAACAGGCGCAAGGGCGACCACATCATCATCTCGGAGATGGAGCACATCTCCATCCACAACATCGCCAAGCACCTGGAGAAGAACGGGTTCCAGGTCTCCAGGGTGCCCCTGGACCAGTTCGGCCGCATCAACATGCGCAAGCTCAGGGCGCGCATCCGCGACGAGACCACCCTCATCTCCGTCGGGATGGCCAGCAACGAGATCGGCTCCATCCAGCCCGTTCGCGAGATCGGCGAGATGGTCAAGGACAAGGGCATCGTCGTTCACACCGACGCGGTGGCGGCCCAGGGGTTGCTGCCGCTCCACGTCGACGAACTGGGGGTCGACCTGATGACCATCTCATCCAACGATTTCTACGGTCCCCGGGGCCTCGGTGCCCTGTACGTGCGCAAGGGCACGAGGATCGGACCCATCATCATAGGCGGAGGTCAGGAGCGGGGTCTCCGGTCGGGCTCGGAGAACATGCCGGCCATCATGGGCATGGCCAAGGCCGTGGAGATACTGGAGGTGGAGATGGACGACGAGGTGACCCGACTCCGGTCCTACCGCGACCGGTTGATCGAGGGCCTGCTCGAGACGATACCCAGATCCTACCTCAACGGCCATCCGGAGGAGCGGCTGGCCAACAACGCCCACTTCAGGTTCAGCGGCATCGAGGGCGAGTCCCTCCTGCTCCGGCTCCGGGACGAGGGCATCCAGGTGTCCACCGGCTCCGCCTGCTCATCCAAGACGCTGGAGCCCTCCCACACGCTCATCGCCTGTGGCCTGCTCCACGAGGAGGCCCACGGGTCGCTGGAACTGACCCTGGGCCGATGGAACACTCCCGAGGACGTGGACAGGGCCCTGGAGGCCATCCCCAAGGTGGTCTCGGACCTGCGCGCCCTCTCACCTCTCTACAAGGAGGACGATCTAATATGAAATCCACAACCTATTCCGAAAAGACCCTCGACCACTTCCGCAAGCCCCGCAACGTGGGCACCCTGGAGGGCGACGACGTCGCCATCGGCAGGGTGGGCAACCCCGTGTGCGGCGACCTCATGGAGATATACATCCAGGTCGAGGACGACCGCATCAAGGACATAAGGTTCCAGACCTTCGGTTGCGGGTCGGCCGTGGCCACCAGCAGCATGACCACCGAGCTGGTCAAGGGCATGACCCTCGACGACGCTGAAAAGGTCTCCCGCGGCGACGTCGCGGACGCCCTGGACGGGCTGCCCCCCATCAAGATGCACTGCTCGAACCTGGCCGCCGACGCCCTCCACGACGCTATTAAGAACTATCGCGAGGGGGTCCAGCTGGACCCCCTGGAGCCTGGGCAGGTGCCGGAGATGGCATGTGGCAAGATCGTACAGGGACCCGTCGAGGGCGCGGACGACTACCTGGGCAGGGGTTATTACAGGGAAGCGCCCGACCCTTCCGAGCTGGAGGGCACCAGGGTGCTGGTGGTAGACACCGGCGTAGAGTCCCTGGAGATGGCCATGGCTCTCACCGAGGTCACTGGGCGCGTGGTCTTCATGACCGTCGACCAGGAAATTCCGGGGGACGACGCCCTCAGGGCCAAGGCCAAGCGGTCCGACGTCAAGCTCCTGTTCCTCTCCAAGCTGATGTCCGTCAGCGGCGAGGGCGAGGTGGAGAAGGTCCGCGTCCACGACCTGGACGAGGACGAGGAGTACGAACTGTTCGTCGATTCGATAGTATTGATAGACTGAAGCCCTTACATCACGGGAGACCCTGCCCGGGGGGCCTAGATAAAGTGATGATGGCTGTCACTGTCACCGTGGGCCCGATGCACGTATTCCGCGTATTACGCCCCGGCCGACCCTTCGCTCAATGGCCGTGACCGTGGCCTCTCTCGGGACCGTCGCCCTGGTCATGGCCGCGGCCGTTGCCGTGGCCGTTGCCGTGGCTGTGACCGTGCCCATGCTCGCCGGGAGCGCCCTCTGGATGCTGCAGGTTCCCGAAGGCCCTGACCACCACCTCCGAGAGGGCGGGATGGATTATCTGCGCGCGGGCCAGGGGGTAGAAGGTCCCGTCCCCCGCGTACATCAGGTCCACCACCAGCTGGACCAGCACCGAGGCCTGGGGTCCCACGATGTGTGCGCCGAGGATCTTGTTATTGGACGCGTCCACCACCACCTTGACGAACGCCTCCTTGTCGCCCATGGCGAAGCCCTTGGCCGAGTCGTAGTAGAAGTACTTGCCCACGTGGATGTGGTAGCCGGCGTCGATGGCCGTCTGCTCGGTGTGGCCGACGGAACCCACCTGGGGCCAGGTGAAGACGGCGCTGGGGATGGCGTGCTCGTCCACCTTGACCTTCGAGTCCTGGAAGGCGTTGCGGAACACCACGTCGGAGTGGTAGTTGGCGGTGTGCCGAAACTGGCCCCTGTTGACGCAATCGCCCAGGGCCCAGATGTTCGCGCGGGTGGTCTCCAGGAAGTCGTTGGTCTTGATCCAGCCCTCCTCGTCCACCTCGACCCCGGTCACCCAGGGCTTGAGAACGTCGGCGTTGCTCACACGGCCGCCGGCTACGAGGATCTCCTCCGCCGATATCTTGTAGTCCTTCCCGCTTCCCCTGTCCCGGACGATCATGTGCTTGCCGGTCCCGTCCTTGGACGCCGAGATCGCCTCGAAGTTGACCAGCACCCGCATGCGCCGGGCCATGCCGGCCAGCACCGCGGTGCTCACCTCGGGGTCCTCCTTCTTGAGCAGCCGGGGGTTTCGGCCCACGATGGTGACCTCCACGCCCATCGCCGACAGGAAGTGGGAGAACTCGGTGGCGATGTAGCCACCCCCCACGACGATCATCGACTTGGGGAGAACCTCCAGGTCGAAGATGTTCCGGTTGGTCAGGTAGCCCACCTCCTCGATGCCCTGGATGGGGGGGATGTAGGGCCTGGCCCCCGATGATATGATGATCTTGTCGGCGGTGATGCGCTCGCCACCGACCTGCAGGGTCATGTCATCGACGAACTCGGCCACGTCGTTGTAGAAGTCGAAGTCCTTGGTGGCCGCCACGCCCCTCTCCATCCCGTTGCGGCCCTCCAGGACTATCTCCCAGGTCCGTTCCCTGATGAGGGAGTAGTCCGTCCGCTCCACCTTCATGTGGACTCCTACGGCAGCCGCGTCCTCTGCCTCGCGGATGTAGTCGGCCGCGGTGGTCCAGACCTTGGAGGGGATGCACCCCCTGTTCAGGCACGTCCCTCCCATCGGGTCCTTGTCGATGACCGCCACCTTCTTTCCCATTGAATGGACCTGGGCGGCCACATTCTGGCCCGCCCCGGTCCCGATTACTATCAGGTCGTAATGCTTCATGGTGATACACCTCCGGGCGACCAGGGGTCCGCTATCGTATCAATAAGTTCCCTTACCGCCCACGGTTGAACTACAGTGGCGTCGTTAAAAACGTTTTCCCAGTACAGGTCCGTGGTGTGATGCTACCGGTTCACCACGACCCGCAGGAGCAGGGCCATCATGTACTCGCACATGGTCATCTTCTCGTCGCCCTTCTCGTAGTAGGGGCAACCCTCGCACGGGGGATCGCCGTGGAGGTGGTCCTCCTGAATGAACCTGGCGTACCACTCCATCATGTAGGTGGTGAGCTTGATGAGCCCGTTGAAGTCGCACTCGTCCCGTTCCTCGTCAACCATGCGGTATCCAAGGTATATTTCTCGGAGCGTACTTAAAACCTACCCATCGGAGACAGGTGCAACGACCCTGACGACGCCCACGTTGTTGAGGGACCTCAGGAACATGATCAACCTCTGCTGGGCCGTTCCCTCCTCCGCGTCCAACCCCTCGACGGTGGCCTCGGATATCTCCCCCACGGTGCGTTCGCCGTCGATGAGCCTCCAGACGAAGGACCCGAAGTCGTCCAGCCGGAGGTTGAAGTCCTGGTCGCGCTTCAGGACGCCCACCAGGGCCTTCCCGACCTTGCCCTTGAACCTGGGGGTCCTGACCACCACGAGGCCGTCCTCCTCGAACCACTCGGCCACGGGGATCACGACCCACGTCCGCTGACGCGTGTAGATGTCCTTGAGGGCCGCCACTCCCTCGGCCGAGAGCCCCTTCCTCTTACGCCGCCGGGCCATCACGCCGTCATGGCAATAGCTGGTAGATGAACGTTGGCCACCACCTCGGCCTCACTTGAGGAGCTTGGGATGCTCCTCGCGGACCTCTTCCTGGTCCAGGTCGCGCCAGGCGATGTAGCCTATGAGGAAGGCCATGTAGAGGAACACCGGCAGGCCCGCCAGGGCGGGAGCGCCCTCGACGAGGGCGATGCTGATGCCGGCCACCACCAGTGCTGCGAGGAGCACGCCCATGATGGCCTCGCCCGCTATCAGCCCGGAGCTGAAGAGGACGCCCTTGTTGTGGACCTCCTCCCGGAGGGTCTCCACCTCCTCCTCGTACTCCATCGCCACCTCCTCCGGGGCCTCGGGAGACAGCGGACGGATGGCCTTGTCGATGCGCCGGTCCACGTACCACTTGACCACGCCGCCGATCATGATGGGCGTGGTCATGAGCCAGGGGAGGTAGATGCCGACGGCGATGGCCATGATGGAGAACTGTATGTTCTTGACATGGCCGATGACGATGAGGGCCACAGCCAGGAGGGCGCCCGCGAGGACCATGCCCCAGTCCATCGTGCCCTTGAAGATGCCCTCCACGATGGCCATCATCAGGAAGGCCTGGGGGGCCTGCAGCCCCTCGCCGATGACGTACGCCTCGTGGAGCACGTTCACGACGGGGCCTATGACGGCGGCGGCCGACACCACGCCTATGATGAGACCGACCTGCAGCTTCCAGGGCGTGGACCCCAGCAGGTAGCCCGACTTCAGGTCCTGGAGGTTGTCGCCCGCTATGGCGGCGGCGCACGCGACCACGGCACCCACGGCGATGACGGCCACCATCCCCTCTGTTCCCCTGACGCCCATGGCATAGAGCAGGATGCTGGTGAACATGATGACGATGATGGTGACCCCGGACAGGGGGTTGTTGGAGGAGCCCACGATGCCCGCGATGTAACCCGCGATGGCGCTGAACAGGAAGGCCGCCGCCACCATGATGAGGCCGGCCACGATGGCCACCATGACGCTGCCCGACAGGTACCAGATGATGCCTATGATGGGGATGGTCAAGATGGCCGCGAAGCCCATGGTGATGTGGGGCGGGATGTCCCGATCGGTCCTTGGCAGGGTCGACATGTCGACACGCTTGCCGAAGATGCCGGCCATGGCCTCGGATAACCCCTTCTTGATCGCCGCCCGGATGGTCCACAGGGTCCAGATGCCCCCCACGAGCATCGTCCCGACGCCGAAGAACCGGACCCGTGTGATGGAGTCGAAGGGGAAGTCGGGGCTCGTTATCGTGGAGATTATGGGGAGGACGATGAACCAGCCCATGAAGCCACCCGAGAACACCATCATGGCGATGCGGGGCCCGATGATGTACCCGACGCCCATCAGGGCCACGCTGTACTCCGTGCCGATGTGGATGAGGGTCCGCTCCCCTATCTGGAAGGTCCCACCCAGCCTCGAGCCCCACAGGCCGAGGCTCACTGTGCCGTAGCGGGTCTCGAGGGCGGTGGCCATCCTGAACAGCATCCCGATGAAGAAGGCCGAGAACACGTAGATGACGGCCTTGCCGCTGCCCTCGCCGGCCTTCAGGACCTCCGCGGCGGCGATGCCCTCGGGGTACGGCAGGGCCTGGTCGATGATGAGGATGCGACGGAGGGTGATGGAGAAGAGGACGCCCAGGGTGCCGCCGATGGCGGCGATGATCAGCACGACCCAGTAGTTGAGGGACTCCCAGATGGGCTCGCCGCTCTCGTCGAGCATGAGGAGCAGGGCGGGGAAGGTGAAGATGACCCCCGCGGCCAGGGCCTCGCCCGCGGCGGCGATGGTCTTGCCCAGGTTGCTCTCGAGGATCGTGGCGGACTTGACTATGCCCACCTTGTAAAGACCCCGCAGGATGGCCATGAACATGACGGCAGCGGGGATGGCCGCGGACACCGTCATGCCGACGTAGAGGCCCAGGTAGGCGTTGGCCGCCGACATCAGTATGGAGAGGCCTATGCCCAGGAGGACCGCCTTGAAGGTCATCTCCGGGATGGACATGTCCGCGGCTATGTACGGCTTGTGCTCTTTGGTCCTCCCCCCGTCCCCCCCCCCGTTGGCCATATCATACGACCCCCGGGTTGTCGATCAACCTTCCCACGTAGTAGGAGTACTGGAACGTCACCGTCCAGTCGTTCCCAGTGTCCCGAAGGCCCGCGGGGGAGACGGACACGGTGACGGACCAATCGCCTGTGGCGTTGGTGTGATCGTAGGACCCGAAGTTCGCCATGTCATCGTCGGTGGGGACTGTCTCCAGGTCGAAGACGATGACCAGCTCGCCATTTTTGCCCGACACCTCCTGACCAGGCACTTCCAGGCTGGAAGGGCCCTCCACCCGCATCGTCAGCGTGTCGTCGCGACGTCCGAGCAGTGTCACTCGCTCGTCATCCGTCCAGGAGAGGCGCACCGTCACCTGGGTCAGGTTGTGCTCCCGGACATTGAAGGACGTCGTCTGGTCGTTGAGCCCCTCCTCGCTGCGCGTGTCAGACCCGGTGTACCAGTCGGCGATGTAGTCTGGCAACAGGCTCCCCGGTGGTTGCAGGGGACCGATGGCGAAGGCGGTGCCGAGGCTGATGGAGAGGAGGACACAGACCATCCCCACTATAGCGACCTTACGGTCCCTGGGCTTCATGGGCATACCTCGATGGAGAACGGAGGGTGCGTAGAAAAGGATATCGGTCTCGTTGGTCAAGCTGGCTACGACCTGGGTCGCCGCGGTGATACCTGGGCCGCAGCCTTTTTCTGCAACCCCGTCCCTCAGCCCCCGAGGAGGCAGGCAGTGGTCGAGGAGACGGTGCTGGTGACGGGAGGCTGTGGCTTCATCGGCCTCAGGTTCGTCGCGGCCCTCAAGGGGGCGGGCCATTCGGTCCGCGTCCTGGACATCCCCAGGGCCAACTTCTCAGCGGCCGAGGCCCTGGGCGCCAAGGTCTTCCAGGGCTCCGTCACCGATGGCGAGTCCGTCCAGGTCGCCCTGGGCAACTCCAAGGTGGTGTACCACATGGTGGCGCCGGAGCTGGCCATCGAGGACGACGGCTTCATCCGTCGCATGGTGGTGGCGGGGGCCGAGATCGTGATGGAGGAGGCGGAGGACTCGCCCGTCGAGCACGTGCTCGCGGCCTCCACCACAGGCGTCTACGCCAGGTCCGACCGCGTCCTGGACGAGAGGGCTGCCCTCAAGCCCGGGAACCGTCTCGAGAGGGCCAAGCGGGACATGGAGCGCTCCTTCCAGAGAATGGCCGACCGGTCCGACATCGGCGTGACCTGCCTGCGCCTTCCAAACGTCTACGGGACGGGGGACAGGTGCATCGTGGACCGACTGGTCCCCGAGGTGGTCCTGGGCAACCCGGTGACGATCCCCGAGAAGGGCTGGGTCAACACGGTGCACGTGGACGACGTGGTCGACGCGGGCCGCAGGTTGACGGCCCAGGCCAGGGCGGACGAGGACGTGGACCTCTTTCGGGCGTTCAACTGCACGGACGACTCCCCCATGTCGCCCAGGCAACTCCTCGACACCATCGCGGAGGCCGAGGGTACCATATCACCCGAGATCCGAAGGCCCGGGTTCCTGGGCGCGTCGAAGGGTCGATGGGCCAACCGGTCGAGGAGCGTGCGCTTCGTCGAGAGGCCCCGGTACAGCAGCACGGCCCTCCGCGAGGCCCTCCGGGACTGGCCCGCCCACGGCTCCCTGGCCGACGGGCTGCCGGGGGAGATCGAGAGGACCAGGGCCTGAGGATGGACCTCAGCAGTTCTCATCGAAGCTGGCGAGGCTGGACTGCTTGGCATGGTCGTTGGTGAAGAGGGACTTTATGTTCCGCTCGGCCAGCTCGACCCGCTGACGGGTGTAGGCGTCGACACCGTAGCGGTCCACCAGCTTCTTCGTCACATCCAGGTACTTGATGACGGAGGCCTCGTGCACCGTCATGATGAGGGCCGTACCGCAGGTCGGACAGCTGCCCTTGATGGGCATGCGTCGGTACTTCTCGTTGCACTTGGTGCACCGCACCGTCTGCCTGGAGAAGGCGTTCAGGTTCCCGATGAGGTCGGGCAGGAAGTGGGTCTGGATGACCTTTGTGGCCTCGTCCCGGATGTCCACCGCGCGGATCTTGGAGCCCAGCTCGAACTGGGCTTCCATCTTCTTGATCATCTTGCCCAGCCTCTTGTAGGCCGACATCAGGATGCCGGAGTTGATGTCCGCCACCTCGTGGGTGTAGGCGAGCCCCTGGTACTGCCCGACGGTGCCTATGCGGCCGCCCACGGTGTCCATCATCGATTCCAGCTCCTTGGGGTGCACGCCCCCCTCGGCGGCCTCGTAGAGGGCCAGCGGGTACCTTGGGAGCACGTCCAGGTTCTGGGCCTCCTTGTCGATCTCGTCGGGGTCGATGCGGGATGAGAGCACCAGGGGCGCGTCCATCAGCCCTCCCCGGCCACTTGGCAGGAACCTGCGGGAGAAGTTGATCAGGCCGTCCAGCAGCAGCATGATGCAGTCCTCGTCACCGTCGCAGTTCCGTCGCTTGGAGGCGTGGAAGAAGGGGTGGGCGTAGCAGCCCAGGGCCCGGGTGTACCCGATGATCCGGCAGAGCACGCCTCCCGAGGTGTGGGGCGCCAGACCGATGGTCAGGTGACCTATCAGGTCCTCCTTCTGCTCGGCGTTGTAGTACGCAGGAAGCTTGTACAGCTTGACCAGCAGGTCGTCCAGGAACCGGGCGGTGCGCACCAGGTAGTTACCGGCTTCGAGGGCCGGGATGATGTCCTGGGGCCGCAGCTCGACCACCTGGTCGCCACTCTCGAGGGGCTTGCCGTCCATGTCCACCAGGTACCCCAGCTCCTTCGCCCGGTCGACGGGAAGGCCGATCTCTGCCGGTCGGAAGTGGGTGACGGGCACATCGGTCATGTCGTGCCTGACCGTCCCGTCCTTGAACACGTACACATTGTGCTTGGCCCGAAGGATACCCTTCTCCAGGGGCTCGGGTACCTTCTGCTTGGAGACCATGCCCTTGACGCCCTTCACGTTGGGCATGGCCGTCTCGCCCAGCCTGGACCTGGCGGTCCTCATCACGGCGGACATGTCCACGTTCTGGCGGGAGGGCTCCTCCAGCGGATTCGTGTGGGTGCCGCAGTCGCACATGGAGAAGGGCGTTCGCTTGCCACACGAGGGGCAGCGTCGGTGGCCCATCTCGACCTGGATCCTCCGGGCCTTGATGGCCTCGTTCACCAGCCGCTGGGAGCCGCCCGCTGGCCCCACGGGGAACAGCACGTGGGGCGGTGGCTTCATCTTCCGCTCCTTGGCCTTCTCGGGCCGACCCATCCGGGCCCCCACCCTCGTGGGAGCCCGCGCCTTGATGTGGACTCCGGCGGTGTACGAGACCAATGCCAGGGGGTTGTCGAAGCGCTCCGCCGGCACCGCCCGGCAACGCTTGACCCCCCCGTTCCCGTCCGGCTCGAGACCGAGGCAGAGGAGCAGCGCGCGGGAGTGCCGGCCGAACTCCAGTCGGTCCCCCCTGACCAGGTGGAGGGCTCCTAGCCTGCACAGCATGTCCTTGGACACCTCGTCCACAGCCTCCCTCGGCAGGACCACGTGCCCGTCGTGCATGGAGGCGTGCTCCTCGAACAGCTGGGACAGGGTGGCGATCTCGGCAGGCTCCATGTCATGCCAGAAGAGGTTGTATCGGGGATGGAGGGGCACCTCCAGCTCCCTGGAGATGGCAACGGCGTCCTCGAAGGACGGGTCCCCACCGTTGATGCGACCGTCGGCGCCGTCGGGGTCGGCCGCCCTGACCACCTCCTCCCACCATTCAGGGGAGTAGGCACCGGGCACGAGAACGTGGTTGTTCTCCAGGAACTCCCCGTAGGGGATCAGCACCTCGCCCACGTCGTAGAAGGTGCGAACGGCCGAGGCGTACTCCCGGGCCTCCTCGACGGTATCGATCTCCACCAGGTCCCCGTTCTTGAGCAGGGCTATGGGGCCCTCGATGGTGTCGCAGGGGGTGATGGCCCCCGCCTTCCCTGGGCGCTCTATCTTCAGCTGGGTGCCGATGGCCACGAAGCGGTCCAGGGCCACCATGGTCGAGGGGTTGAGGGCGATGGCGGCCAGGCCCGTGGCCCGCGTCCGTCCGTACCGGAGGCGGAAGCCACCGGGGCGCGAGGGATGGGCCAGCACCGGCCGGCCGGCGATGAGCTCCTTCATGTACTTGCTGTTGGGGGTCACCTCCACCGTCTGCCCCCGCTCCAGCTCCCTGACCAGGTCCATGTCGAGCTCGCCGTCGTCCAGGTCCTCGAGGGGGTCCTCCACGTCCACCTTCTCGTCGTGCTCGGCGGCGGCCTCCAGCTCCTCCTCGGTGAGGCTGTCGCCGTCGTCCTTGGGCTTGTGCATGAGGGCCAGCAGGTCGCCGATGAAGTCCCAGCCGTCGACCCCCAGGCGGGACACGTGGCGCTGGACCTTGGGGGCCTTGAGGCACATGCCCTCGGCCATCACCAGGCAGGCCCCGCTGCGGACCCGGTTGGTCTCCACACGCTCCAGGTCCCGGTTGCCCGACACCTCCTCGTCCTCGGTGCCGTCGCCGTCGATGCACACGGGGCAGCCCCGGGCGATGAGGTCGATCTCCTCGTTGGAGGGCAGGTACTGGAGGTGCTGGATCCGCTTGTAGAGGCGGATCTCCTCCTTGTACCTCTCCACCTCCTTGTCGGTGGGCTGGTAGGCGGCCAGGCCCAGCTCGCGGCGCACCACGTCGGCGATGAGCACGGAAAGGGCCTGGGCGGTCCCGCCAGCCGCCCGGATGGGGCCGGAGAAGTGCACGTCGGCGTAGCTGGTGCCGTCGTGGTTCTGCTTGATCTTGACCTCGGCCACGCCCTCCAGGGGTGCCACCAGCACCCCCTCCGTCAGGACGGCGAGGCCCGTGCGGATGGCCTGGTCGAGGGCCTTCTCCTTGGTCGGGAAGGGAAGGGTCCGGACGATCTCCCGGGCTAGGTGCAGCGCGGTCTCCTCCCGGTTCCGGCCCTCGGAGGCCTCCCGGATCCTCTCGGCGATGCCCTCGGGGCCCACCAGGTTCTCCACCCGCTCGGCCAGGTCCGTCGCGACGGGGATCTCCACCACGGTCTCTGGGTCGTAGCCCTGCTCCCTGGCCCTCCGCGCGATGTCCATGCACTCGTCGAGGCCGAGGGCTAGGTCGTCGAAGTACTGGTCGAGCTCCGAAGAGCAACAAGAGCGATTGGTATCCATAGCCTCCGACCTCTATAGAAGGGCGGTATTCCACCCCATGGGAATGTGGGGTGATAAGGGTTTTCTCAACCCTCCCGGATGACCCACTCGATCTCCGGCTGCGGGAGGACCTCGACTAGGAGCTCGCGCAGCTCCTCCACGCCCTCCTCCGTCATCGCTGATACGCTCAGGTGACCCTCCACCTCGCGGCGGACCAGGTCCGACTTGGTCTCCACCACGATCACCTTCCCCTCGGGGTAGCGGGCCTGAACGCCCTCGAGGAGCGCCTCCTGCTCCTCCACGGGGGTTCCGCAGGTCTCGCTGGGGTCGATGAGGAACACCAGCACGCCCGACAGGTGCTCGATGGCAGCGATGGCGCGCATCTCGATGGGGTTGCGCTCGTCCAGGGGGCGGTCCAGGATGCCTGGGGTGTCGACCACCTGGTACGCATGACGTCTGTGATAGAAGTGGCCGACGGTGACGGCCTTGGTGGTGAAGGGGTAGGAGGCCACCTCCGGCTCCGCCGACGACAGGCGGGCCACCAGGGCGGACTTGCCCACGTTGGGGCTGCCCGCCACGACCGCGGTGGGAACGGCGGGGTCGATGTGGGGGAGGGACTTGAGGACCTCTCGGGTCTTCGCCAGGAGCTCCAGCTCGCCCGAGATGCGCTCCAGCAGCGAGGAGACGCGCCCGTACACCTCGCGCCGCTTGGACTCCACGAACTCCCGGCTGCGGGTCCGGTCCACCTGGCGCACCGCCTTGCGGCAAACCTCCTTGACCTGGCCCCGGCACCAGTCCACGGTGTGGAGGGCGTGGAGGACCTGGGGCACGTCGACCTGAGTGGCCAGGGCCTCGTGGTAGAAGGGATGGAGCTGGCCCACGGCGGCGAAGCTCTTCGTCACCCGCACCAGCACGGCGTCCACCGAGGACGCGACGGAGTCGATCCTGGCCATGGCGGTCTTGCGGGCCCTGTGCAGGCTGCTCTTGTCGACGACGGTGACCTTGGACGCCTTGTGGAAGGCCTTGTCCAGCACCTCCTGCGAGGTGAGGATGGTGGGGATGTCGAAATCGCGTCCCTTCTCCCTGCGGCGAGACTTGGTACGGGCCATCGGGCGGCGATAATGGTCCCCCCCTGATAAGGCTTTGGGCGGCTCGAAATGGGAATCGGTTAAATATCCCGTCCCCCATGGATATACGAAGGGGGTACGCATTGACACCAGTATCCTGCAGGCCAGGTGATAGGTGATGGGCCGGCATCGGATGAGTCGATGCATTCCCCTGACCCTGTTGGTCATCACGACCCTGGGCACACTGGTCCTCTTGGGAGGTCTGGGGGAAGCGGGGTCGTTCAGGGCAGAGGTATCCCAGTACGATTTCTTGTGCTACGAGGTCGACGTGGACACCCTTCACCAGAGGCTTGTCTACAAGTGCAACGTGAACCTGGAGATCCGGGTCTACGGCCCTGATGGTAAGGAGATCGATGTCAATGGCACGTCGGGTTTCAAGATGGACTTCGTTCCCGCGAGGAAGGGCAAGCACACGATCCTGCTGGTGTCGGACTACTATCCTGAGATGGTGCAAGGAGAGTGCAACTTCGACATGAAGGAGACCTCGACCGCCTTCAAGACCACGATCACGGATGGTCAGTGGCTTGATTACGAGATATCGGTCGAGGACAACAACAAACCCATCGTCGTCCATATCGAATCCGAAGGCACGTACGACCGGATCTATCCTTCACTGGTGGACCCGTCCGGCGACGAGGTGAACCCCTGGATGGACGGGTCTGTGAACCGCTCGATCTACATCTACCCGGCGAGGAGCGAGGGCACGTACGTCCTCTCAATAGAGGGAAGCAGGATACTGCTTCCCGAGGGAACGAAGTTCAAGGCATCATGCAACTATCCCATCTCCGGACCTGGTATCCCCGTTACCATCCTCGGCATGAGCCCCACCACCCTCCTCATCCTCGTCATACTGGTGGTGCTGGTAGTCGTCTCGCTGGTCGCCGTCCGATGGCAGATGAGGAAGAGGAAGAGGGAAAGGGCATCCTATTGGAGACCGGTAACGGACATATCCGGTTTCGAGCAACCATCCCGTGCCGCGGTCCCCGCCCAGACGGACTTCTCTTACATCTCGAAACACGCCAGACGCCGAAGCCAGCGGCGGGCTCCACCCGCTCCACCCCCTCGCCACGAGAACGTGGCCCGGTACGCACCGGACACAGTCATCGTCCAGCCAGCATCGCAACAGCTGCAGGCAGCACCTCCTGCCCAAGGGATGGACGGGTACACCCTGCCCCCTCCACCCCCGAGATATGCCTCGAAGCCCTCGCCCACACCTCCGCCCGAGCAGGTCCCCCAGGTCCAGCAGGTCTACCAGCCCCCGGCGGTCCAACCAGCACCGACGCCGGAAGCCTCCCGACCGGTCCAGCAGGCGCCACCTCCACAGCCTGTGCCTGCCCCGTCAGCATCTCAACCTGTGGAGCCACCACCACCACCCGCACAGCAGGCACAGCCCACGCCGGCCCCTCAACCACCTCGACCCACCCAGCCTCCACCCCTGGCACAGCAGGCACGGCCCGCACCAGCCCCTCATGCCCGACCGGCGGCCGAGATGAAATGGCCCAGGTGTTCCCGCTGCGGCAACATCCTCATGGCCAACCATCCCGTGTGTTCACGGTGCGGGGCACCGCGATAGTGGAAGGCCGCTGGGTCGAAACATATATCTCCTGCCCTGCAAATCAATGACCGGGTTGGGGTCCGTTCCGACACCCCTGACGTTACGTCCAGATGGGTGAGCATTCCATGTCAGGTTCCATCAAAGGTCGCAGACCTTACATCTTCATCTCGGCACTAGCGGCGTTCGTTGCCCTTCTCGCCCTTGGAGGTACCGTCGGGGCGGATCCCTTCGAGGGGACGGCCGGGCCTTTCTGGTACGAATGCTACGACATGACCGTAGGTTCGACGGAGACCGCCGTGAACATCGATCTGGAGCCAGGGGCGGTCATAGAGATGTTCGATCCCAAAGGGGCCAAGGTGGAGATGTATCGGGATGTGAACATGACGGGGAAGAGTTATTCCTTCCAGCCCACCATTGAAGGCCGGTACTCCTTCTGGGTCTATGGTAGTAGATCGACATATTATGATTATCTGGGATTCTGTACCCACGACGTGGTGCCCAGGACCCATTACTTCGATGACCTCATCTTCCAAGGCCAGAACATCACGTACAGGTTCATGGTGGAGGACATCAACGTTCCCCTCATCGTCTGCATCGATTGGGTGGACGATTGGGACAGGATATATCCCGACGTGTTCGACCCGGACCTGAAGGAGATGAACATCGACCTCCGGGGGCACTACAGCGAATCGTGCTACATCATCAAGGCCTGGAAGACGGGGGTCTACACCGTGGTGTTCAAGGGTGTGCGCATCGAATCCGAGGCGCAGATCACCTTCAACGCCAGCGCCAACTATCCATTCTTCACAGGCAAGGTCACGGACCTGGCGGATGGGGATGGGAGCACCAGCGGATGGGCCGTGGCGGGCGCTATCGTCCTGGCCCTCATCGGGGTGGTCGCCATCGTCCTCTTCGTGTTGATGAGGTCCGGACGATTGACGGTCGGTGCCACCGTGGAGGAGGTGGAGTACTCCTACCCGGTCTCCGACCGGAGGTACCCGGAGCCACCTCCTGTGCAGCAGTCCGGGAAGAGGCCACCCGGGCCAACCCCCGGTGGGCAGACACCGCCCTGGGCGGACCCACGCCAACAGGCAGGCCCACCCAGGCAGGCACCCCGACCTCCACCACCGGCGACGGGTCGACATGGGACGGTCGTCCAGGGGATCGGCACCGGCATGCCCCCTCCGGCTGCGGGCGAGACCAGGTGCGTCAGCTGTGGAAGGTCCTTCGAGGCTGGGACCATTGTCTGCCCCTACTGTGGGCTCCCTGAATGAGCTACCCCATCCTTGGTTGCAACCCGGAATTGAGAAAAAACTTATCTATCCCGCAAGCCTTGCCCCTTCCACATGCTCTATGAGCCCAACGAGATCCAGGTACTCAAGCACCTGGCCATGGATGGCGCCATGGAGGACTTCATCCCGGTCTCATCGGGGGAGCTGGGCCGGGAGCTGGGACTGAGCCAGCAGACGGCAAGCCGCCGCATACTCGACATCCTGGACAAGGGCCTCATCCAGAGGGAGCTGGGGGCCCGCAGGCAGCTCATCCGCCTGACGGAGGACGGCATGAAGGCCCTCCAGACGGAGTACGCCGACTACGTGTCCATCTTCGAGGTCCGGGACCGGGTCAGCCTCCGGGGCACCATCGTGTCCGGCCTGGGCGAGGGGCGATACTACATCGAGCAGAACGGATACCGCGAGCAGTTCCGCCAGCTCCTCGACATGGACCCCTACGTGGGCACCCTCAACATCCGCCTCACGGGTGAGGACCGGGGCAAGGTCCAGCTGCTGCGGCGGTCCACCGGCATCCCCATGAGGGGCTTCACCCAGGGATCGCGCACCTTCGGTGCGGTCAAGGCGTTCAACGCCCTCCTCGGGGACATACGGTGCGCCGTGGTGATGCCCCAGCGCAGTCATCACATGGACACCATCGAGATCATATCCGAGCACCAGCTCAGGACCCTGCTGGACATCAATGACGGCGACATGGTCGAGCTCCATGTCATCCTGCGCAGTCCCATATAGGCGGTCTCGGGTGTTCCAAGCATAACAGGAAACAATTTATCGGACCCAGCTCCATACCGTCGGCGGAGAGGACCCTATGGATGAAGACAACCCCGCAGATGACCTATCCGTCGAGGAGATCTCCTTGGATGACCTGCGGGACCGTGAGGGTGATGGAGAGGAGGCCAAGAAGGAGCCGGGCGGCCTTCGGGCTGGCGGACTGGGTCCCGAGGGCAGCAGGTACTCTCCACCAGAGGGGAAAGGGAAGAGCACCTGGAAGCCCATGGCCGCGGCCCTGATCCTGTTCATCGGTGGTTTCTACGGCATCTTCACCATAGGGTACCAGATGACCCTGGAGAGCTCGGCCGAGGGCGAGTTCTTCGACCTCCACGGGCAGGTCCTGGACTACGACGAGGCCTACGCCCAGAAAGAGGTGTTCGTCGAGGGCGTCAACGTCTCCATGGAGGGATTGGCCGAGACCGACGTCACAGACAAGAAGGGCCGATTCACTATCCACGACGTTCCCGGCGGCAAGTTCACGTTGCACCTGTTCAAACGGTCGTGGGACGAGGCAGTGAACACCACGTACATCAGCATCCTGTACACCGGGATCGACAAGGACAGCCCGGCCACCTTCCTGGCGAAGGTGGAGGACCTGGCTCCCGACCGGTCCCGGCCCGTCTACGAGGGTGACATGGGCGTCCTGGCCGAGGTCATGGACTGGCCCACCAACACCACGGCCACCCTGAGGATCCACGCGACGGCGTACGACCAGGACCTGACCCAATACTATATGCAGGCAAGCGCCGACGGGGCCACGTTCCTCGATCTGGGTCCCTACGCCAACATCGCCAATTACAACTTCGTCGATGCAGACCAGTCCGGGCTGACGGTGAGGATCGTTGATGACGGGGGTGCAACCTTCGCGGAGACGATCATCGGGATCGAGGACCATCCCCTCGGGGAGGACGGCTGGGAGTCCACCGAGTTCCCCCAGGTGAGCCTCTTCGTCCGGGGAGGCCTCGACACCAACGGCACCGACAGGACCGTGCTGGTGAGCTCAAAGGGGTCCACCGAGTACGCCTACCGCGTGGACGGCGGCGACTGGAGCGGCTGGACGACGGTGACCGACGGCAGCGCGGAGTTCAACTACACCCCCGAGGGCGACGAGGGCGACAAGGAGCTGGAGGTGATGTGCCGCAATGCCACCGGCGTGAACGGGACCACCTCCACCGTCACCATCAACTACGACGCCACCCCGCCCGACCTCGAACCGGATTGGACCAATGGCCCAGCGGTCACCAACGAGGCCACCTTCGACCCGGGCGCCGACGAGCTGCCCTTCATCAGGTACAGGCCGGTGGGCATCGAGACCGCCGAGTGGTCCGCGTGGCAGCTCTACATGGCCGAGGTCCTGGTCCCCATTGACGACACGGGGGACACCGCCATCGTCACCTTCCAGGCCAGGGACCCCGCCGGCAACATCCAGACCGCGGACGGCGAGGTGGAGGTCAAGCACCAGAAGGAGTTCGTGGTCGACGACTACGACCGGTTCTACGAGAACCTGAAGATCTGCATCCCGGTGCAGGTGCTCGGGGTCATCCTCGCCTTCATCGGCGGTTACTCCGCATTCAAGCGACGCCGCCCGAACCTGGTCATCCTCGGGGCCATCGGTGCCCTGCTGGCGGGCTACGGCATCGTGGGGGCCCTGGTGGCCGCCATCGCCCTGGTGTTCGTCATGTTCTCGCGGGATGAGTTCGAGGCCCCGGTACCGCCACCCCCGGAGGAGTGAGGGCATGGCCGAGGAGTCGCCGGACCTCAGGGATCGCCTCGACGTGGCCTTCATGGGTCGCAGTCAGGTGCCCGTGTGCCGGCGCCTCCATCTCGTGACCGTGCTCCTCGTCATCGTGGGTGTGCTGGGCCTGGCCACCGCTACCTTCCTGGCCATGGACCTCTCCGGCGAGGGGCTCGACGACATCCTGGGCGAGGGGAAGGCCGACGTGACGGGCCAGGTCCGCGAGGGTGACGGCAAGCTGGTCCAGGGCGCCAACGTCACCTACCTGGACGGGGACATGAGCTCCGTCACGGGCATCACGGGGTACTACTTCCTCGAGGGGCTCAAGACGGGAAAGGTCAGGATACAGATGGAGGGCGACGGCTACGTGACGGTCATCAAGACCGTCCATCTCGAGCGTGGCCACTACGTCCTCGACTTCTACGCCGAGAAGGGCGAGGGCACGGTGGAGGTGGAGGGAGACCCCATCGCCCAGCCGGCCGACGCCCTGCCGGGAAGGATCATCCTGGTCATCGGTATCCTCTCCTGCAGCGTCTTCGCGTTCATGGGCGCCATCGCCTCCCACCTCCACAGATGGTATCCTCTGGTCATCACCGGGAGCCTGCTGGGCATCCTCACGTGGGGCTGGTTCATCGGCTCGATAGTCTCCATCATCAGCCTTCTCATCGTCCTGCCACTAAGAGGTGAGTTCGGGAGAAATGCTAATGTATGTGAGGTACCTTGGAGCGAGCCACCACCACCGTCCATCGAAACGCCAGAGGATGAGGTGATCGACGTCTCTCCCGTGGCGGGTCCCGATGTGCTGTCGGACGGACCTGGAGGAATGCCACCTGGACGTTGAAGGGGGCCTGCCGCCCCAGACACCACCACCGCCCCAACAGATCCCGCCACCCAACGCGATGTTCGTCATCGAGAAGTGGCAGTGGGGACTGGAAAGGCGACCCAAGGTGCTCACCCTCAACCTGATCGCCCTCATCATCCTGGTCATCTGGGCGGGCCTCATGTGGGTCACCCCGTTCATGGCAGAGGCGGGGACCCTCACCGGACTGGACGGTCTCGTGGGTCCCCACGACCACGAGGACTTGTTCGAGGACCTCGCCCCCGTGGCGCGCTGGATGTACGACGCGGGTGACTCCCAGTGCCACCAGAAGGAGTCGAGGTCCATCCTCCTGAACGGCAACCAGATGCCCTTCTGCGCGCGTTGCGTGGCCATCTACACGTTCATGGCCGTCGGCATAGCCCTGACGGTCTTTCCCAGGATGCCCCACTACGACCGCATCAACAACCTGAAGGCCTGGTGGCTCATCGTCGCCCTGGTGCCCCTCGGCATCGACGGCGTTGGACAGCTCCTGGGCTTCTGGGAGTCGACGAACCTCATCCGGTTCATCACCGGTGGCCTGTGCGGCCTCGTGGTCGGCATCGCCCTGGGCTTCATGCTCAGGGAGATGCAGGGGATGGTGACGGAGTTCAGGACCCTGAGGGCTCGCGAGAAGGCGGTCGCCCAAGCCGAGGCACCGCCTCCCAAGCAGGAGACCCCACCAGGTCCCGAGTGAGGACCATCGGGTCGGTCACTCGTCCTCCATCGCCATCGCCCCGTGACGACCACCCAGGGCGCCGAAGAGGACGGCGACGAGGTAGCAGGCGCCCACGATCGCGAGGCCTGTGGCTTCGAAGGGGTCGAAGCCCACACCGGGGAACTGGGAGAAGATGATGAGGACGACGGACACCAGTACGGTGACCATGATGGCGGCGGCCAGGGCGCCCATGTGCATACCGGTCCTCCGGTCGACGTGCTTGCCACCGAGGGCGCCCCCGATGTACGGCACCAAGGCGAGGATGACCACGGGCCAGACGTAGATGAGGACGAAGGCCAGCGGCATGCAGAGGATGTTGACCAGCAGGGCGATGCCAAAGGCCTTGCCCCGGGGCGATATTCGTCCCCCCTTCTCCTCGACCTCCTCCTTGGCCATGGAGGCGCCAAGGGGCATGTGCCGTAAAAATAGTTTACTAGCTGGCTCGACCCAACCCAGCCCCACGTCGGGAGGCAACCTAGATATCCCCGCCGTCCAATCACCCCTCGATGAGGGTCGATACCCGGAGGATAGGTGCCATCTGCGGACTCGTGGCTCCCATCTCCTTCCTCGTGCTGTACGGGATAGCCGTGGCCAACGACCCGTACTACACCTTCTTCGAGAACTACCTGTCCGACCTGGGAGTGGGTCCCGCCGCTTGGGCCTTCAACTCGGCCGTGATCCTCGCGGGAGCCCTCACCATTCCCTTCGCCATCCTGGCGATCCGACCTGCCTTGGGCAAAGGTGTCCCGTCCACGCTGGCGGTGGTGTTCACCGTGGTGGGGGCCATCTTCCTCATCCTAGTGGGCATACTGACGGAGGACTACGGGGACGCCCACAAATTCGTCTCGGTGGGTTTCTTCATGTCGATGCTGGTGGCGCTGTCCTTCTACTCGTGGACCCTCAGGTCCTCCCACGCCTTCGGCGAGCCCGTCACCTGGCTCACCTGGGGGGTGTTCGCCCTGGGGGTCATCCTCACGGTCATGGGGTTCGACCCCCGTACGGAGACCGTGTCGGTCCTGTCCATCGTACTATGGGGCCTTGTCGTGGCCGTGGCGCTTCTGTGGCGGGAACCCGAATCCCCCAGTTTATAAATATCCACGGGGCAATCCGGCCACGAGACCAGAGCCATGGGGTGGCGGACAGTTGAAGAGATACTCGAGGAACCTTCTGATAGTCTTCTTCTTGACGGGCCTAGTCCTCATACCCGTGCTCGACTGGCTCAACACCGAGGTCAATCTCTTCCTCCACGGTGAGGAGGCCCCCTTCCACTACATCGTGGGCATCTCCTTCTACAACGGGTTCGCCCTCGCGGGCCTGCTCGTGCTGACCAGGTTCTTCATCGGAGGCCAGGAGTTCATCAAGCGCCTGTCCGGGTTCATCGCCATCTTCATGGTGGCGGTGGTGGTCCGGGTCCTCCTGGTGGACCAGTCCCCCGACCCCGTCAGGCTGGTGACCGCGGTCCTCTGGGAGACCGGCAGGGCCATATGCGTGGCCTTCGCCGTGGCGTACATCGCCCACGCGCTCATGAGCCGGTACATGCCCAGCACCCTCCTCAGGGTGCGGGACATCACGCCCATCCTGGGGGAGGGGAAGCCCGCGACGGACCACCGGCGCCGCCACTGCAGGAGGTCCCGCTGGGTCTTCGAGATGGGGAGCCGGGACTACCTGGACACGACCAAGCTGGAGCTGCACACCAGGAAAGGACCCTCCTTCGACTGGAGGAGCTGGGGCGAGGCCACCCTGTGGTCGGCCATGGTGCTCATCGCCCTGTCCATCTACGCCGAGGCCTATCCACGCTTCGAGGAGCGCATGGACCTGATCTTCACCGCCATCATCACGGCCCACCTGCTCAGCATCGCCCCCGTCCTGGTGCTGCCCATCTTCCCTGTGGAGACCGTTGGCCCGGTCATCCCCGTGGGAAGGGGCCACTTCGACCTGTCCAGGGGGTACCGCGTCCAGTCCAAGCGTTGGATCAAGGTCGCATTCTTCCCCATCATCGCCGTCGGGCTCCTGTTCCGCGCCATGCCGTGGGAGAACGTCATCGAGCTGACCCAGGCCCTGCTCATCACCGTCCCCACCACGTGCATCACATGCATGGTCTACCTGGAGTGCTTCCGCAACAGGACGGGCGCCGAGGTCCACAAGGCCATCAAGGCCCGTGAGGAGCGGGAGCGGAGCGAGTACACGGGTGACGAGCCCTGGCGCGAGCGCTCGCTGCTGGAGGGCGTTGACATCCTCGAGAGCGACATCTACATCGAATAGCGTCAGGCGCTCTCGTCACCGACAACCTCATCCAGGTCAGCGCCCGCCTCCTCGGTGGGCGCCCCTTCCTCTCCGGAGACAGGGGCCTCCTTCCCGGGTGCGGCTCCCTCGTCCTCGACGGGAGCCTCGGCGGCCTTGGACCGGTTCATGATCATCAGGGCCAGGACCACTGCGATGATCAGGGCGACGGCGATACCGCCGATGACGACGCCGCTGGGGGCACTGTCCTCGGGGGGTGGCGCGATGGAGAAGGGGGTGGTCTGAACGACGGAGTTGCCAGCATCGTCGGTGACCCGTACCTCGAGGATGTGGTCCCCGGTGGTGAGGGGTCCGGTGGGCACG
Organism: uncultured Thermoplasmata archaeon; assembly: GCA_965369625.1. Classification (GTDB taxonomy): domain Archaea; phylum Thermoplasmatota; class DTKX01; order DTKX01. The sequence goes on from CBDUQW010000011.1 coordinate 28,373, forward strand.
GTGACGTCCGTGGTCTGGCCGGATATCGGGATGAGGACCTCGATCCACGCAAAGCCGTCCACCCTGTACTCCACCTTGGCGACGCCCACGTCATCGGAGAAGGTCGCGGGCAACACCAGCTCCTTCCCCTTGGTGACCTTCGGGACCGTCAGACCCAGCTCAAGCTCCAGCTCCGGATCGGTGCGGTCCTCCAGGGTCAACATGATGGTCCTGGTGACCTGGTTGCCCGAGGTGTCCGCCACCGTCACCTTCAGCACGATGTCGCCCAGCTCCATCCCGGCGGTCGCCAGCGGGTGCCGTATCTGGTCCGTCACCGGGTCGAGGGACCCGAGGATGTCCTGGGGCTCGCCTGGACCGATCTGGAGGGTGAGGGTGGCGATGCCCACGTTGTCGCTGCACGTGCCTGTCATCGAGAGGGCTTTACCACGACCGTGCTTGGACCCGCTGACGGGAACATCGATGAACAGCTGCGGGTCGGTCTCGTCCACCACCTCGTATGCGATATCCATGGTCCGCTCGTTGCCCAGCTCGTCGACGGTTCGCAGCGTCACGTCATGGGTCCCGACGGCCTTTGCCCCGGAGGGCAGGGGATAGACGAAACCGCCGGTCAGGTCCAGGTAGATCAGCTCCTCGTAACCACCGTCCACGGAGATCCAGACCTCCGCCACGCCGTGGTCGTCGGTGATGGTCGCGGAGAGGCTCACGTCGTCATCATCGTCGTAGACATCATCGAAGCCGCCCAGGACGATCTCCGGGGGGGAGGCGTCCCTGACGATGGAGAAACCGCGCTGGTGGGTGTGACCCGCCATGTCGGTGACCCTGACGACCACCTGGTGCTCGCCCTCCTCCCATTCCGATGTGGGAAGGTCGAGCTCGAAGCGGCCACCCTCGTCCAGGGTGTACCACAGGTCCATCCACGGGCCCTCGTCAACCTGGAGCTCCAGGACGGCCAACCCGTGGTCGTCCCAGATGGACCCCTTCACGGTAACGTCCTCGTCGGCGCCGACGACGGTCTCGCTGTCCGGGTCGGGTGTCCTCAGCTCGAGGATCGGGTTCATCGCGTCCAGCACGATGTCCACCGTGACCAGGGTGGTCCTGCCCACGATGTCCACGGCCCTCACCTCCAGGTACGTCTCGCCCACCTCGTCCTCCGAGGGGACCAGGGCGTTGAACACACCTGGGGGGACGAGGGCGGGCTCTGCCTCCACCCATGATCGGCCCGCTAGACGGACCTCCACGATGCGTAGCTCGTTATTGTCGCCGACAGTGAGGTCCACACCGATGTCCTCGCCCGCGGGAAGGATCGCCCCATCCGAGGGCTCGAGCACAGAAAGGGAGGGGTCCTCGGCGTCCATGACCACCGTCGCCTCCACCTGCCGCCAGATGCCGGCCTCGTCCATGGCGCTGATGATGATGGTCCGTTCATCGGAGGCGAAGGATGTGGTATCCAACACCAACGTGTAGGTGCCGTCCTCGACGCTGTAGTTTCCCATGATGTCGGTCCAGGTGATGCCACCGTCCGTGGAGACCTCCAGTTCGGTGATGGCCACGTAGTCCCAGAGGGTGCCGTTGACGAGGAGGGGCTCGTCGGTGTTGTGGTAGACCCCGTCGACGGGGTCCGACAGGGCCAGCCTGGGCACGCAAGGCGCCGACAGGTTGACCGTCAGGTTGACCACCTTGTAGCTCTCGCTGCAGTCGGTGTTGGACAGGATGAGGTAGCTGTCCTCCCAGTGGGGGAGGGTCGTCGTGGTGTCGAGCCCATCGGTGTTCGTGGCCCCGGACCAGCAGGCGGCGGTGTTGCCAGCCAGGTAGTCGTCGAGGCCGGTGGCGTTGGTGACCAGCACGTCGACGTCCGCGGGGAACAGGTGGTCGAAGGAGGTCCGGAACCCGAACACCTCGTACTGGCCGTACTCGCCGTGGTTGTGGCGCTGGAGCCCCCATGCCTCCAGGTCGATGGCCAACCTGTAATCCTTGAGGGGCATGGTGTCAACGATCTGGCTCCACTGGGGCTCCACCTGCATGGGTGCGTTCCCGGTGACGGTGTACGAGAAGGTGTACTCGGTGTTCTCCTCGGGCACGCCGAAGGCATAGAAGTCGTTGGTCCCCGAGTTGTACTGGGACAGGATGAGGGCGGCGTAGTAGTGGTCGGCATCGCACCGGCTGCAGTAGCCCTGGAGGCCCAGCTCGAAATCGGCCTGACCCAGGTGGTCGGTGTAGTTGGCGTAGGCGAAGTGGGGGTAGTCCGACGTTCCGGGGTCGTAGATGTTGTGGCCCACCCGGAAGACGCCCACCCAGGCGCCCTCTATCGGGTCGCCATTCGAATCGTGCACGTTGATGTGCACCGTGGAGGTCTCGGTGTAGACGTGGGGCGAGGTGACGTTCCTCTCCACCATACCGGCCTCCTTGAAGGAGAAGGCGGGGTTCGGGGCCGATATGTCTATGGAGTTGATGATGACGTCATCGCTCCTGAAGGTGCTCATGGCGCTCATGTAGGGCTTCCAGCCCCGCTCGAAGAGGCCCGCGTCGTTGAAGTTCACGTTATTGGTCCGACGGATGAGCTCGGGCTCCTTCACACGTGAATTCCCCGCCACGTCGTTGGAGGGGTCCACGTGCATCCAGTGACCGTCGATCCAAACCTCGCACCACTGGTGGTCCGAGGCGCTGTAGATGCCTACCCGGGCGGGGATCATCGCCACCTTGAGGGTGGCGGCGCCGGTGATGCTGTACTGGCCGCAGCTGCCGTAACGCTCCAGGAGGACCTGGACGGGCTGGAGGGGGTTGGTGCCGTAGCCGAACTCCATGTTCATCTGCATCCAGATGGTGGAGACGTTCGCGGCCTCTATGATGTTGCTGGCTCCCTGGAGGTGGGACTTGAGGGTGCCCGAGTCCTCCCAGGTGATCTCCTCGAAGTAGGCCTTCCTCCAGAAGGACTTGCCCGAGACCTTCGCGGGCGCCTCCCAGAACACGCGGGCGTGGGCCACGTACCAGTAGTAGATGTCCCTGGGGTACTCGTGCTGGACCCCGGTGTAGTTGATGTACTGCACCGTGGTGTAGTTGCCGTCCTCGCCGGTCCGCTCGACCAGGTCTGCGTAGGCGATGAACTGGTCCTGCGCGTACAGCTGCTGGACGTTGTCGCGGAGCACGTTCTCGTTGCTCACCGTCCGCAGCTCCTCGATGGGAGTGTGGGCCACGGAGAAGGCGATCTCGTCGACCCAGAGGTCCTCCGGGCAGTCCCTGATGAGGCGGGCGAAGCGGTCCCCGTTGCTACCCATCCGGAGGAGCTGGGTGGCCAGGTCCCTCTTGAGCCAGGGCTCCACCGCATCGACGGCCTCGGCGTGCACCCCCGTGACCCCTTCCAGGGGGTCATCCCAGTCCAGGGGGACGAGGGAGTTGTTGGTCGAGTCGACCCACAGCACCCGCTGGCCGCCGGGGGGCACGTTGACGGTGGTCGTTATGGAATCGATCACCTGGAGGACCGGGTCTGGGGGGTCACCCGCGGGCGCCCCGGGACCGGACCGACCCGTCTCGGAGGTAGCTGTGGTGGTGGCGGGAAGGACCATCGCGAGGGCGATGAGGACTATGGCCACGGGTCTGGCCTTACGCCAGAGGGCCCGGGGAAGGGAGGTAATCTTGGGATTCATGTGAACACCGGCCAGCGCTCATCTGCGTCACAGGCTAGGGCCTATTTATCCCTTTGGGAATTGTCGCCTGGGGCAAACCTTTTAATGGACATGTTCCCTACGGGCGGTCCGCCGAGGTGTTGGCTTGGAAATCGTCCTGGTAGACAAGGACAAGAACTCCATCGAGGTACTGCTGGACGACGACTCCGGCAACGTGCTTCTGGAGCCTCTTAAGGAGAAGCTGTTGGCGGACCCCACCGTGGAGTTGGCCACCTACGACAGCGACCATCCCATGTACGGCAAGAAGCGGCTCTACGTCCGAGTGAAGAGCGGCAAGCCGCAGAACGCCGTCAAGCGGGCCCTCAAGGAGATGTCCGGGGACTATTCCAGCCTCAAGAAGGCGCTGGACAAGGCCAAGCCCACCGAGTGAGGTGGGGGGTGCCGCCCCCGACCCGTCATCCTTTTTACCTACCTCCATCCCAGGTGATACGATGACGGCCCTCCACGTACCCACGCCCCCCACGGGAGAGGAGGAGGTGGGCATGCTGGGCTTCGCGACCGCCACCCCTGGCACGGGGGGCCGGCTGAGGGCGGAGCCCGAGGACTTCGTCGTCGTCGAGGAGTCCCTGGTGCCTGTCGAGGTCCCGGGAGGGCGCTTCACCGCGGTCACCATCCGGCTGCGCAACTGGGAAACCAACCGCTTCGTGCGCCAGATGTCCCGGCGGTTGGGGATCTCCTCGAGGCGGGTCCGCTTCGCCGGGGTCAAGGACAAGCGGGCGGTGACCACCCAGCTGTTCACCATCGAGGCGCCCGTCGATTCCGTCCGGGCGCTGCATCTGGCCGACGTCGAGGTGCTCTCCCTCGTCCCCACCGACAGGCACATCGGCCTGGGGGGCCTGGTCGGCAACGACTTCGAGATCACCGTCACCGACATGGACGTGAACGACGCCGAGGCCCGACGCAGGGTGGAGGGCGTCCTGGAGGAGGCGGGGGCCGCCGGGGGCTTCCCCAACTTCTACGGCCAGCAGAGGTTCGGCGTGTCCCGTCCGGTGTCCCACCTGGTGGGTCGCGAGCTGGTCCTCGGGAACGTGGAATCCGCCTGCATGACCTACCTGGTCCACGAGGGATCCGGCGAGACCGATGAGGCCAGGGAGGCCCGCCGCAACCTCAGGGGGGACGGGGACGTCCGCCAGGCCCTCCGGGACTTCCCCAAGAACCTGGGCAACGAACGCAACCTGCTCGAGCACCTGCTCCACCACCCCGACGACCACAAGGGGGCCATGGAGAGGTTGCCCTTCAACCTGCAGCTGATGTTCATCCACGCCTACCAGGGCGTGGCCTTCAACCTGGTGGTGGCCGAGAGGCTCCGCGCCGGATTGCCGATGGACCGTCCCCTGGAGGGGGACCTGCTCGTTCCCGTCGACGAGCGGGGGAACCCTCGGCACGACCAGGGCATCCCTGTGACGGTGCGGAACCTGGCGAAGGCGGAGCGGCAGGTGGCTAGGGGGAGGGCCCTGGTCTCCGGCCTGGTGCCGGGTACCGAGGCCCCCGTCGCCGAGGGCGAGATGGGGGACATCGAGCGCTCCGTCATGGAGAGGATGGGGATCGGGCCCGGAGACTTCCGTATCGTGGACATGACGGACCTGACATCCCCCGGCATCCGCCGTGAGATCGCCATGACGGGGGTGGACCCCGCATGGGAGCTGGATGATGGGAGGGTCACCTTCTCCTTCGGTCTGCAGAAGGGATGCTACGCGACCTGCGTGCTCAGGGAGTTCATGAAGGCACCCCGAATGTCCTACTGATCGGCCTCGTGCTAGGCGTCCGCCTCGGCCTTGGCGGCCTCGTCCTTCCTCTTGGCCCGGATGAGGGCGATGAGGTATATCGTACCGATGATCACCAGGGCAGTCTGGCCTGCCATGATCCACCAGCCGACGTTCTCGTACTCCATGGGGTCGTAGGCGGCCTCGTAGATGTAGAACTCCACGGTGCCGTTCACCTCGTACTCGCCGTCGGTGACGGTGATGGTGAAGTTGTGCTTGCCCACGTTCTTGTTGGAGGGGGTGAACATGATCTGCCCCGTGGAGGGGATGATGTCGAACAGGTCGCTGTCGTCGGAGAAGGTCAGGGGGTCGCCCTCCCGGTCGAAGGCCCTCACCTGGTAGGCGAAGGACTCGGCCTCCACACCGAAGAACCTCTCGGGGAGGTACAGCTCGGGCGCTGTGTTCACCAGCTCCATCTCCAGGGTCATGGGGAAGTACTCCTGGGCCGTGCCGTCGGTGGCGATGACGCGGAACACATGTATGGGGCTGTACTCGATGGCCGCGAAGTTGGGCGTGTAGTCGATCACACCGTCCACCGTGATGTCGAAAAGCTCGGAGTTGTCCGTGAGGAACACATCGTCACCATCGGGGTCGTAGACGTCGAACACGTAGTACCATCGCTCCCCTTCCTCGAGCTGTATCGGGCCGTCGGGGGGCGTATTGTTGAAGATGGGGGCGTCGTTCCTGGCCTCCACCATGACGTTGAACCCGACCAGGGACTTGAAGTCACCATCGTCGGCCTGGAGCTCGACGGAGAACTCGCCGTGCCAGTTGCGGTCGGGTATTATCGTCAGCACCAGCTCCTCTACCTCGAGGGTGGCCCTGTTCGTGGTGACGGAGAAGACGGTGGCCTCGATCTCGGCGATGGGGGTGTCGTAGTCCGTCAGGTAACGGGTGAGCTCGATGGTCTTGTTGTTGTCCTCCACCATCTGCACGTCCAGGATGGGGCTCCAGATGGGCGGATGGCCCACCCTGATGGACATGTCCATCTCGTTGTCCGTGTCGTCGAACTCCCTCAGCTCGTGGTCGGGGTCGACGCGGGCGAACAGCTTGAACGTCCCCACCTGGGCAGGTGTGTACTTGAATGTAACCTGCCCCGTGCTACCCGCGCCGATGGGCGAGGTGGTCCTGTCGTTGCCCACGGGCAGGCCGCCCGCGGCGGGGTCGCCAAGGTAGAGGCGTACGGTGGCGGAGGGCAGCTCGGCCGAGCCGGCGGAGGTCACCGTCACGGCGATGTCGGCCTCGACACCGAAGGGCAGGGCCGTCGAGCCTTCGGAGCCGACCACCTCGATGGCCGTGGCCTGGGCGTTGATGGCCGACACGTAGATGAGGGCGCTGCCGTAGTTGTTGTCCTCCAGCACCTCGCCTATCTCCTCGTCCGCGTCCGCGAACACGTAGACGTTGTGCCAATCCACGGTGGGTGCGGCCCAGTCGGTCTTGACGATGGCGGACATCCCCGCCGGCAGGCCGGGCACATCGACGGGTTCCCCGATGAGGGTGCCGTCGGTCAGGGGGTTGCCGTCGTAGAACTCGACGGTGAAGGAGAGGGCGTCGGTGTGGCCGATGTTCCTGACCTCGGCGCTGACGGTGGTGGGGGCCCCTGCCTCGGGGATGTCGGTGGCCGCCCGGATGGTCTGCAGCACCACCTCGAGCTCCGCTGGGGCGGGGTTGACGCCGGTGACGGTCTGGTACGGGAGGAAACCGTCGGCCGTCGCAGTGACCGTCACGGACTGCCCGGCGGCCCTGGGTGCGATGTGTACCAGTGCCCATCCGTCGGCGTCGGTGAGCGCGTGGGAGTAGAAGTCCTCGCCCTTCAGGCAGACGCGGGCGCCCTCCACGGGTATGGCGCCCTCCATGACCCGGACGGGCAGCTCGTACTCCAGGTCGTAGATCTCGTCGAAGGTAACGGTCATCGATCTCGGGAGGTCGAGCCAGATCGGGGTCTCGGGGTCGCCTATCAGGTTGTAGGCGGCGTGGTTCTGCTGGAAGAAGGGGTGGTCGGCGCTGCCGTTCTCCTCGATGTGGGGGCCGTAGTCCCTTATCATATCGTAAAAGGCGTCCCCGGGCCGAGAGCCGTTGACCAGCAGGTACTTCCAGAAGGTCTCCGACATCCACCAGTTCCCGTCGGATATGCCGGGGTACTCCTCGCCCCTGTACGTGTTCTCCGTGGGGGCGATGAAACCTATCGCGCCGCCGTCCCTCTTCGTGAGCAGTTTCTCGAAGTTGGAATCGTCGATCTCGGTGAAGTTGCCAACGTAGCAGGAGGAGAAGTAGATGAAGGGGGTCTTGTTGCCGTTCTGCAGGTTGGGGATGTCCGTGTGGTTGAAGGCGGAGGACCAGTTGAAGCCCACGCCATCCCCGGCGTAGTGGGGGGTTCCGTTACCGCTGGGTATCCAGCCGTGGGTGACGCTTACGAAGATGGAGGAGCCGTCGTTCATGGCGCCGGTGTACGACGTCCGGTTGAGGGTGTCGTTGGCAGGGGTGTAGTTGCCGGGCATGATCTGGTCGTAGTCGTAGAGGATGTTCTTGTCCATGTGGGTGGGGATGTATGGCATGGTCTTCACGATGGACTCCCAGGCGTTGTCCTCCCACCACTTGTAGATATGGCTGGGGTGGTCGTGGCTGGTCGCATTGGTGTTCGGCGGGTTCATCACAGAGGAGGCCAACACGGCGGTGCGCATCCAGTCGCCCACCTCGGGGGTCCTCTCGTAGCTCAGGAGCTTGTCCACCACGTCGGCGGCCTCCTGGACGTTGCTCACGGGGGCCCTTCCCACGGAGATCTCGGCGTCCCAGTCGGGCTCCCAGAGCATGTTCAGGACCTCGCCGTACTTGCCGTTCCCGTTGGCGTCCCAGTCGTGGTCGAGCCCTGCGTAGTAGTGGTCCGAGTACACCGTCGGCCCGCTGTATGCCCAGCCCTTGTCGCCGGTCCAAATCTCCCGGGTGCGGATGATCTCGTTGTCACCGCCTATCAGCAGGTACTTGAGGTCCCCCCCGGTGTGGTCATAAAGGTCCCGGAGGAAGGTGTGGTACTGTTCACGGCTGTCCCGGCCCTGGTAGTGGTCGGTGACCCAGTCGGTGGGATACACCTTGGCGTACAGGCCCTTCTCCGTCTTCCACTGGGCGAGCTTCTCGAACTCGGTGATGAAGGAGCTGGAGGTGAGGATGGCGTACTCCACCATCGCGTCCTCGTCATCGAGGGGGCCTCCGCCCTGTCGGCTCTCATCTACGCCCCCGTCCCCCGTCCCGCCCGCGGCGAGGAGGGGCAGTACGGAGCTGAGCATCAGCAGGGCGACCAACACGGTTGTGACCTTGGCAGGGGTCTTCATGGGGATCCTCTCGGGTCGATATTCGACCGACCACCAGACAGGGCTGGGGCTGGCCTCGCGTATATGGCCTGGTGGGATATATTAAAGGTACGCCGATAAGGACACCTTCACGGCAACGGTCCGCCATCGGCCGGGGTGGGGGTCCAGGGGAACTCCGCCCGCAGGTCCTCTGGATAGCCCTCGAAGAAGGGGCAGTACGAGATGCACTTGCTGCATCCGTCCCACCGGGCGAACTCGTGGGCGCAGCGTATCGGCAGGATGGCGTACTTCCAGACCCCCCGGACCTCCGTCATCTCGTCGGGAATCGCGTCGGCGTCGCAGGCCTCCCGGCACTCGGAACACCCCTCGCAGTAGGGGTGGACGGTGGACGGCGAGGGCTCGGAGAGGGCCAGGGGAAGGTCGGTGGTGACGGCGCCCCAGCGGACGGAGGACCCGAACTCCTTGGTGATCACCAGGCCGTTGCGGCCCAGCTGGCCCAGGCCGGCGGCTATCGCGTGGGGGGGGAGCACCATGTTGTTGTGGCGCTTGGCAGAGAACCGTGGATGCTGGGCCCAGGCATCCCATCCCTCGGCCCGCAGGACGTCGGTCAATGCCTGGACGATGTGACCCAGTGCGTAGTAGGTGCGGGTGGTCTCCGCCCCGGCCCGCAGGTCGGGTGCGGTCTTGATCTCCTGGTAGTCCATTCGAGCGCCCAGGACGATGGCGTACCTGCCGGGCACCTCGCCCCCCTCGAACACCCAGTCGATGTTCTTGAGGGTGATGCCCACGATGTCCGCCCGGAGCTCGAGGGCCCTCTCCTTGACCCATGCCGACGCCTCCCCGGGGGACCCGAACTCGCGCCTCTCCCCGGCCACGTCGATCCCTTGGTAGTCGTACTGCTCCGCCTCGATGAGCTCCCGGTACCGCTCTGTGGCTGGGAGCATCCTGTACTCGTCCCCGAGGAACTCCTTGATGAACTCGAAGGCGCCGTTGTACCTGGGACGTTCGGCCATGACCCTCTCGTCACCGCTCTCTCCCGTGATATTTATTTCGTTTGTTCAGTTCATGGCGATTTGGGGACGCTAAATTGTTCCCCACAACGTTCATATAAGGGTGGTGTGATAGCGGTTCGGCACGATTGTGCCACAACTGTCCAAAACGAATTGGAAAGGTAGGGAACCAACATGGCAGTGGAAAAGAAAGAGGCGGTTTCCATAATCGTCTACGACAACCATTTCGACAAGCTTATGATGCCGATGATCGTGGCCCAGGGGGCGTTGGCCATGGGGTGGGAGGTCAACATCTTCTACACCTTCTTCGGACTCCAGGGTCTGATGCGGAAGCGCAAGCCGAAGCTCCCCGGGATGTTCCGGTTCTTCACCGGGATGATCCAGAAGCGCATGGCCAAGCAGAAGGTCATGTCGTACCACGAGTTCATGAGGTCCAACATCGAGATGGGCGCCAACATCTATGCTTGCAACATGTCGATGGAGATGATGGGCTGGAAGAAGGAGGACATGTTCAAAGGCATCAAGATCGCCGGCGTGGCCAAGTACATCGACATGTCCGCGGATGCCTCCATCAACCTCGCCTTCGGCTGAGCGCGCGTCACGACGGGAAACTCAAGAGGTGAGATGGCTTGAAGTTCGGAGTGCTTTTGCTATCTGGCCCATACCAGACCCAGGACGTCGACTCGATGATCCACTTCGTCGAGGCCGCCCTGGCCAAGGGCCACGAGATCGTAGGGATATTCCTCTACACCGATGGTGTGTACAACCTCAACGCCAAGATCAAGGCACCGGGCGACCGGAACCTGGCAGAGGAGCTGGATGCCATCGGAGCCCGCGACGTGCCCGTGGTGGGTTGCGGCGTGTGCGCGAAGTTCCGTGGCGTCGTCAAGGCCGACACCATCGAGCACGGGAAGCTGGGCGGCCTGGGTGCCCTGGACGGGTACCTGGAGAGGTGCGACCGCTTCATAACCTTCGGAGGCTGAGAGGATGGACTACAACGTCTGCGTCGTCATCCGCCACCCTCCCTACGGGACCGTCCTGCCCGCCGAGGCGTACAGGACCATCCAGGCCCTGCAGACCTTCGAGCGGGAGGTGTCCGTGCTGTTCATGGCCGACGGTGTGCTGACCATGATCGACAGCTCCGACCCGGGGCCCATCGAGATGCAACGGCTCGCCGAGGCCTACATGGGCCTGCTGGCATTGCCCGGGGTCGTCCTGGCCATCCATCCCGCCTCCCTCGAGGAGAGGGGCTTCTCCATAGATGACCTGGTCGCACTGCCCGAGGGTTCCTCGTACAGGTTCTTGGAGTCGGAGGAGATCGAGCCCTACATCACCGGCCACAAGACGGTGCTGTGCTTCTAGGAGGTAGATGAGATGAACCTACTGTACCAGATAAAACGGTCCCCCTACATCACCAGGGATCTCGAGCACATCCTCGCCGTGGCCCGTGAGGGGTCACATATCCTGCTCTACCAGGACGCCGTCCTGGCGGCGGGCGTCACGGCAGAGAACCGGCTCTGGCTGGAGCGCCTCACCAAGGCCGGTGTCACCGTCCACGCCCTCAAGGAGGACCTTATGGCCCGTGGCATCACCAAGCTGCTCGATGGCATCGATGTCATCGACTACAGCGGCTGGGTCGGCATGGTCGAGGATTTCCAGCCTGTCTCGTGCTGAGCGGACCCCAATCTCAACTCGAAAGGTCCAAATACCAGCCCTACCGTCCATTTGGATGCCACGCGAGGGGTGCGAATGCATGGTGATAGGTGACCTTACCATCAGGCTCGACGAAGACACCGAGCTCCGGCTCCCCAGGGATGAGGACGCCCAGGAGGTCTTCGACCTCATCGACAGGGACAGGGACCGCTTCGAGCCCTACATGGAATGGATCATCCACGTCACCGAGCTGGAGCACGAGCAGGAGTTCATCCGCACCCGCCTGGCCCAGTTCGCCGTGGGAAGCTCCATCCAGTTCTTCGTTTGGCACAAGGGGAGGATCGCGGGCTCCATCGGAACAGTGGTCATCGACCGGGAGAACGACGCGGCCGAGATCGGCTACATGGTCTTCCGCGACCACGAGGGGACGGGTCTCGCCTACCGGAGCGTCCGGGCCCTCATCGACCACCTCTTCGAGGTGGAGGGCATGCACCGCATCATCGCCAAGGTCATGCCCACCAACACCAGGAGCATCAACCTCGTACGACGCCTCGGCTTCACCTTCGAGGGCGTACAGCGGGAGACCTACAAGCTCCGGGGCAGGTACGAGGACCTGGGCCTGTACTCCCTCATCGCGACGGAATGGGAACCCTAGGACCCATCCCTTCCACCGGGAGAATGGCCCTCTGGACACCATAAATTATATCTACGCGAATATGCAACTACCAGCGGGGTCATTTCACTCACCACACCAGGTCCACCTGCCGGGTGGGGGACGTATCGGCCTATCTCGAGCTATGAATATGGGGTCGTGGATAATGGAGTTGAACCGGGGTCGCAGCATCGCGACGGTCGTCGCGGTGGCATTGCTCGTATCGGCAAGCTCATTCGTCGTCGCGATAGGTGGAGGGGACTCACTGGTCGTGACCGACGACCCCCTCAACGCAGCCTACAGGTACCAACCCCTCCCAGGTGAGCTGGACCTGGACGCACTTGACATGACCCTCGTCTGGAAGGCCAAGGGGAGGAACGTCACCACGCCCATCCTGGTGGAGGACCTGGACAGGGACGGCCTTTATGAGATCGTGTTCGGCATGGACAACGGGAGGGTCAAGGCGCGTGAGCTGTTCAACAACGAGACGGTACTCGACATCAAGCTGACCGACGAGGCCATCGAGGCCCTGGTGGTAGGGAACGTTGACGGGGACAAGGCCGACGAGATAGTCTTCGCCTCGGCCGAAGGGATCTACTGCTACGACTTCGCCAAGGAGAAGCTCAGATGGAACGACACTGTGGAGATCCTCGACAGCGAGCTGCACCTGGTGGAGGCGGAGGTTCTCAAGGATGACCTTACCAAGCACGACGTGGTCATCCTCTGGTCCGACAGCACCTACTATCTCGGCGCCAAGCATCACTGTGCACGATACGACGGGAAGGGAGAGATGCTCTGGAGATCGGACCTGTCGCCATTGTTGTCAGGCAATGGTCCCTACGCATCATGCCAGGTCATCGACCTTGATGGTGACGGTTCCAAGGAGGTCTTCATCAACGATCATGGAAGTACCAACATCGGGTTCGGTGGCGATAGCAGGAACATCTGGATATTGAACGCCACCTCGGGCAAGACGACGAGGTCATTATCCGTGGGACAGACCAACCTGGCTTCCGCTCCCATGCCATTGGTGGTCGACGGCTCTACATACGTCGTAATCGGATTGGTCCAGGCGAGCGAGGGGAATTCCATGGACCTGTTGGTCTATGATGGTAACGCACGGCGCCACCACCTCATGGACGTCTCCAACTCGACCAGTTACGGCGAATGGTCCTTCCTGGCCTTCGCACCCGACGAGGCCGGGGGCACCATGGTGATCAGCAAGGGTTGGCACGTACATTCCTTCTCCTGGAAGGACCCCAGCGTCAACGGGACCCACCCGGGTTCCGTCTCGGGAGGGAACTATCCTCACATCCTCTGTGACATCGACGACGATGGTACGATGGAGATCCTCCTCCCTGGTGGTGGTGTGTACATCATCGATTCGGAGTCGATGCAGAGGGAGGCCCAGATAACCCAGCATCGGCAGGGCGGCGGCGTACCCTCCAGGGCCACGAAGATACGGCTCACGGTGGCCGACATCGACGACGACCAGCGGTCGGAGGTCGTCTTCGGTTACTACGACGATGGCGATGCCGAGACCTACTTCATCTACTACCTGGGGACCATTGACTTCCAGGAGGACGATCCCACACCCACCGGTATCACCATCGGCTGGGGCATCATCGCCTTCGTCGTCGGGGCGAACCTCCTCCTCATCGCCCTCCTCGTAAAGGACTGGAGGCGAAGGGGAATGGAGGAGGACTGAGACACATCAGCCAAGTACCTGCCGGTAGACATCCATCGTCTCCCGGGCACAACGCTCCCAGGAGAACTCCCTGCACCGCTCGCGACCCTTCCTCCCGAGCTCGTCGGCCAGGCCGTCCTCGGTGCGCAGCCTGTGGATGGCCTCCGCCAGGCTGCCCTCCCGGTCGATGTCCACCGTCAGGGACGCGTCCCCGCATATCTCGGGCAGCGACCCCCTGTCGGAGACCACCGTGGGAGTGCCCAGGTCCATGGCCTCCAGGGGAGGGTATCCGAAGCCCTCGTAGTGGGAGGGGAAGAGCAGCGCCTCCGCCCCCGCCACCAGCTCGACGAGCCTCTCCCGCTCCAGGTATCCCGTCACCACCACGTCCGACCGGCCCTCGGACAGTCCCGAGAAGTCGGTGCCCACCACCATGAGGCGCAGGTCCCCCGGGTGGTCCTCCTTGTACCGCAGGAACTCGCGGATGGTGAACCCGACGTTCTTCATCTTGGTGTGGGACAGGGCCACCATGTAGGGCCCCTCCTCGGAGAGGGCGCCCGTACCCTCGGCCGTGACGTGGTCGACCCCGTTGTGGACCACGTGGAGCTTCTCGGGGTCAGCGTCGTAATGGTCCAGCAGGTCCCGCCGGGTGGTCCCGCTGTTGCACAGGACGGCGTCGGCGTTCCGGATGACCCTCGGCATCACCCGCTTGAAGTACATGCCGAACATGCGGCTGCTGTACTCAGGATTGGTTATGGGCACGATGTCGTGGAAGGACAGCACCTGGGGGCAGTCCATCCGGGAGGACAGCCCCATGAAGGGCTCGTGGATCAGGTCCAGGTCCCGGGAGAGCCTCTTGCAGAACTTGTCCTGGGACCGCCACCACAACGCCTTGGTGGAGGAGCTGTAGACGTGCTCCGCCGCCGCCCTCCGGTAGAGGGGGTCGCCTCCCTCCTGCATGTGGATGAGATGGAACTCGGGCGCGTCCGGGTACTCCATCCATTTCTCGAGCAGCCGGGTGACGTACAGGCCCACGCCGGTGAACTCCCCGTCGATGTACTTGGTGCAAAGACCGACCTTCACGTGAACCCTCTCAGTTGATCAGTCCCTCGTAGACATCCACGGTCTCGCGGGCGCACCTGTCCCAGGTGAACCTCTTGTAGCGTTCCAGGCCCTTCGCCCTGAGCTCCTTGGCCAGGCCCTCCTCGGTCTCGAGCCGATGGATGGCCTCCGCCAGGCTCCCCTCACGGTCGATGTCGACCACCAGGGACGCGTCCCCCACCACCTCGGGCAGCGAGCCCCGGTCCGAGACCACCGTGGGCACGCCCATGGACATGGCCTCGAGGGGCGGGAAGCCGAAGCCCTCGTAGTGGGACGGGAACAGCAGGGCCCTCGCCCCGGCCATCAGCGCGACGAACGGGTCCCTGGAGAGGTAGTCCAGGACCTCGATGTCGTCACGACCCTCGGACAGCCCCGAGTAGTCGGTGCCGACCACCACCAGGCGCAGGTCACCACCGCTCTGCTCCTTGTGGGCGATGAACTCCCCCACGGTGAAGCCCACGTTCTTCATCAGCGTGTTCGAGAGGGCCAGCATGTACGGCTCCCGGTCGGAGGAGGTGCCCTCCCCGACCACCTCCGGGGGGTCCACGCCCAGGTAGGTCACGTGGACCTTGTCTGGATCGGCCTCGTAGAGGCGCAGGAGGTCGTCCCGGGTGTTCCCGCTGTTGCAGATGACGGCGTCGGCCCTGGCGATGACCTTGGGCATCATCCGCTTGAAGTACATCGCGAAGGACCTGGGCGCGAACTCGGGATGCATCAACGCCACGGCGTCGTGGAAGGTCAGGACCTGGGGGCAGTCCATCTTCGTGCGGAACCCAACGAAGGGCTCGTGGACCACGTCCAGCTCTGAGGAGAGCCCCTTGCAGAAGCGGTCCTGGTAACGCCACCAGAGGGACTCGATGCGCGCATTGAACACGTGCTCGGCCGCCGCCCTGCCGTAGATGGGGTCGCCTCCCACCTGCTTGTGGATCAGGTGGAGCTGGGGCCCATCGGGTATGTCCATCATGTGCTCGAGGACCTTGATGGTGTAGCGACCCACGCCGGTGTAGGCCTCGTCTATCCACTTGGTGCACATCCCCACTCTCATGCGCGCGACCCTCCGTGCCGTTCGGGACTACGTCCCGCCAGCTGGTTCATGGTTGTCCAGGGGCCCTCTGCCTACGGTCCAACGACCTCAGTGGCTGTAGTACTCGTCGCCGTAGTAGCCCTCGTCGGAGTGCTCGGCCTCGGGAGGCTGTGCGTACCCTTCGTCGTAGTACTCGCCGGAGCCCTCGGCGTACTCGCCCCCCTCGCCGTACTGCTCGGCCCACATCTCCGCCTCTTCCTTCTTGCGGGCCCTGTAGGTCTGTATCGAGTAGTAGATCGTGTACCACAGAGGTGCGAGCAGGATCAGCATGAGACCTATCCAGAGGAAGAGGTTTATGAAGAAGAGGATGAGCTTGACGATGGGACCCCCGTTGATCCACGCCCTCCTGCCGAGCTTCACGAACCGGAGAATGTGGAAGAAGGGATACTTGGGGGGAGGCAGGTCATCCTCGACCTTGGCCGCCGCCTCGACGCCTGCCGTCGCCGCGTCGGCGCCCGCGACCCCTGCGACCGCGCCCGCAACGGGAGCGGCGGGGGTGGGTGCCGGCTCGGGCTCCTCGGCGGGGGCCTCCTCGGCCTCCTCGGCGGGGGCCTCCTCGGCCTCCTCCTCTGGCACCTCCTCTGCGGGAGCCTCCTCGGGCTCAATGGCCTCGGGCTCGGCCGCGACCTCCGGTTCGGGCTCGGGTTCGGGCTCCGGCTCAGGCTCGGGTTCGGGCTCGGGTTCGGGCTCGGGTTCGGGCTCCGGCTCAGGCTCCGGCCCAGGCACAGGCACAGGCACCGGCGGAGGCGCCTCGCCTGGCATCTCGGTGGGGGCCGGCGGCGGTCCCCCGTCCCCGTATGCGAGGGCCAGGGTCTCGGCGGAGGGCCTGTCCCTCTCGGCGTCGGCCACCGACGGTGGCGCGGCACGCTTGCGGACGCCCCTGTCGGGGATCAGCTCGTAGCCTTCAGGCACGTCCAGGTCCTCGCCGAACTCCTCCTTGAAGCGTTCCTGGAGGGACTCGCCCCGGTCCTTCTCCATCATGGTGTCCAGGTGGGCCTCGATCTTGTCGATGTTCACGGTGCTGCGGCGGACGTAGGAGCCATCCTCGCGCTGACCGCCGTCCTCTCGGGTCTTGGTCGTGGGAATGGGCCGCTCGTGGGGTTCTGAGGGCTTGGGAGGTCTGCCCTGCTTGTGGGCAAGGAAATCGGGGTCGGTGATGCCAGCCTTCTCGTACCTCCTGATCTCCTTCTGGTCCCTCTTCCATGCCTTCTTTCGGGCCTTGAACTCCTTCTTCGACTCGTTGTCCCGCCTAATGGGCTTCCCATTCGACATGTCCACTACCAATCGGCGAGAAGGGGTACATTACCTTTTATGGATTGTGGTATCGGCTTCAGACGACCCCGCCATGGGTAAAAACCATACTAACGTACTTATATGTGGCCCGCGAGCGATTAGGGGAAGGTGGTGAGCATGGCACAGGTCCAGGTGGATACAGATAGGTGCTCAGGCTGCGGCGCGTGCGAGGTCGCGTGCGCCTTCCAGCGTGAGGGGCTCTTCTCGACGGTGCGCGGCAGCGTCATGCTCCACATGGAGGACCGGGTCGACTACTTCGGCATCGTCCTCAAGCGGATGGACGGCTCCCTCCTCCTGGGAAGGCCCGAGGGTGTGGAGATCGCCTCTCCAGGAGGCTCGTCCACCGGTGGTGCCGCCACCTCCAAGCCCGTGATGCTGCGGGAGCCCTGCGACATGTGCGGGGGCGGGGACCCGTGGTGCGTCCGCTTCTGCCCCCGGGGCGCCCTGTCCGTGGGAGGTGACTGACGTGGACTTCATGTTCTCCGGCAACGTCCTCACCGTCCACCTGGACGAGGGGCGTCTCGAGGAGAGCTTCCTACCGGACGGGCTGGTGGCCGACCGCGTGGGTGGCGCCCTCCTCGGGCTCGAGTTCTACCGTCGCAACATCGAGGGGGACCCCATCGTCATCGCCGGGGGGCCGCTGACGGGAGGCCTGGTGCCCACCGCCTCCTCGGTGGCCGTCACGGCCCGCAGCCCCCTGACCGGGGGCGTGGTCCACTGCTCCGTGACCAATCACGCCGGTGCCGAGATCAAGTACTCGGGCTACGACGTCATCGTCCTCCGGGGCCGGTCCCCGCGACCCGTCTACCTGTGGGCCCACGACGAGCAGGCCCAGCTGGTGGACGCCGACGACCTCTGGGGGAGGACGCCCACCAGCATCACCGACACCATCCGCCATCGCCAGGGCGACGAACGGGTCCAGGTGCTGTCCGCAGGGCCCGCCTGCACCGTCCAGTCCCTGGCATCCTCCTTCTCGGTCAACCACTGGGCCTCCACCGACCGGGCCGCCGTGGGCGCCCTCTTCGGCGAGAAGAACCTGCTGGGCGTCGCCGCCCGGGGCATGGGCGAGCTGGAGCCCGCCGACATCGACGGATTCGGCCCCGCGGTGCTCCGGATGATGACCTCCATGCGCGGGTACCGACCGCCCGAGGGGTTCAAGTGGGACGCGGGCCGCCTGGACCCGGCGAGGAAGGCCATCGCAACCCTGGTGCACCGACACAGGGGGTGCTTCTTCTGCGTCTCCAGGGGGCGACCCTACCTGATGCTCGACGACGAGCCGAAGGGGAGGGAGACCTCCCAGGTCCACGAACCGGGCGTGCTGATCGTCGACATGATGCCCCTGGGCGACCTGGCCGCCGCCGGTCTCGACGGCAGGGGTATAGGGGAGATCACCCGGGCCTCCTACCAGAGGGGCCTGGACCCCGTGAGGGGCGCCGCAGGCGTGCGCATGGTCGGGGCCAGCTACGTCGAGGGGGCGATGGACCCCCTGGACGAGTTGACCAAGGGAATAGGCGCACCATCCCCGGGCACCCCGATGGCCGGCTGGGACCTGGGTGACGCCTCCGGAGGGCACGACGCCTTCGTGGGCCTCGGGGTCCTCACCCCCGCCAACCCTCCCCTGGTTCCGACGGAGGGCGTGGATGGCGCAGAGCGCCTCCTGATCCTCCAGGGACTCTCGTACATCCTGGGCCTGTGCCCCGCCGGCTCCGTGGGCGCCGGCATCGACGCGCAATGCATCGAGGGGGTCGTGGAGGTGGCCACGGGCCATGGCCTCCGCGCAGGGGACCTGGAGAAGCTCGCGCGCCGGCTGGTCAGGGAGACCCTCGCCCTGAATCCAGCTCCCGGAGCGGACGAGCCCCCGCAGCTGACGGAGCTAAGGAGGAGGTTCGACTGACTAGGACGCCCAAGGTCTGCGTCTGGACGGGCACTGGGGCCTCGTACTCCTGGATATGGTGGGTCGACCTCCTGGAGGACCTTTGCTGGCTGGACGCGACCTTCCATGCCGACCCCCTGGAGCTCCTGGACGACCTGGAGGGCGGCCGTCGCATCCTGCTCATGGGCGGTGGCGATGTCTCGGCCCTCAGGGCCGCCCTCGACTGGGACCGTGTGAGGACCTGGGTCGATGCGGGTGGTCACCTGGTGGCCACCTGCGCGGGTGCGTACCTGCTCAGGGACTGGCTGGGAGCGGGGATCGCCAACGTGGCCGATGAGCCGCCAGAGCACACCCCAGAGCGGGCCTGGACCCGGTGCGAGGGCGGGATCGTCATCCACCCCGTGAGAGGACCCGTATCTGTCGAATCCACGAGGGGCGCCCGCTTCACCGCCCCCGTCTTCGGCGGTCCGGTCTTCACCGAGCCGGAGGGCGACCTCCCCCG
Source organism: uncultured Thermoplasmata archaeon (assembly GCA_965369625.1). Taxonomy (GTDB): domain Archaea; phylum Thermoplasmatota; class DTKX01; order DTKX01. Next base: position 47,973 of record CBDUQW010000011.1, read on the forward strand.
GGTGGAGGCGCGCTACGCCGGGGTCACCAGGGGAGCCGTCTGGCTACTGGCGGACCACCCGGAGATGCTCTCGGGCACCCCCGCTGTGGTCAGCGGCGGGCTCGGGGATGGTGCCGTCATCCTCTCAGGACCCCACCTGGAGCACCCCGACCACCCCGCAGCCCACATGTGGCTCGCGGGCCTGCTCGGTTACGAGCCCGGCGAGCCCGCGGACCTCGCACCATCGGCCCGGCCCGGTTCCGAGCCCACGGGCGAGGAGGTGGTACGCCGCCTGGCCTCCATCCGGGGCCGCGCCATCTCCATCTCCGACGTTTCCTGGAGGTCTGGGGAGAAGGTCTGGAACGGCCAGCGGGTGGCGGGCTTCGCCGACAACGTCATCCCGAGGGCGCGTGCCCTGGCACGATGGGGCTGGGCTCCCAGGGGGAACGCTGGCGGCCTGCTGCCCCTCCTGAAGGCCGCCGAGCAACGGATGGGCGCCCGGGCGAACCCCAAGGTGTGGGACCAGGGATTCGCGGCCATATCGGAGGCGGCCACCCTCCTCATGGACGCCTACCTCGCCTCCCGTAAGGCGGGCATGTCGGCACCGCCCCAGAGGGTGAAGGCGCCGTCACGGCTGGCCCCCGAGGGCGGCTTCAACGCGCCCACCGCCGAGCCGGCGACCGCACGGGAGGTGACCCGGAGATGATCGGCGTGTTCCTCTGCGACTGCGGGACGAACATCGCAGGGGCCGTCGACCTGGACCGCGTGGAGAGGGCGCTGGAACGATTGGACGACGTCCGGGTCTTCCGCCACCCCTTCATGTGCTCCCAGGACGGACAGGACCTGGTCCGCGGGGCGATGGACCGAGGAGAGGTGGACCGGGTGGTGGTGGCCGCCTGCTCCCCCAGGCACCACGGCGACGTCTTCCGAGAGGCGGTCAAGGACCTCGCCAGAGGACCCCTTCCCGTGATGGCCAACATCCGCGAGCACTGCGCCTGGGTCACCCGGGACCTGGATGAGGCCACCAGCAAGGCGCTGGCCCTGGTCGTGGCGGCCATCGCCAGGGTTCGCGAGGCCCAGGACCTGGGGACCATATCCGTCCCCGTCACGCCGTCCGTCGCGGTGGTGGGAGGCGGCATCGCGGGGATGCACACCGCCCTGGAGCTGGCATCGCGGGGGGGAGTCCAGGTCCACCTGATCGAGCGGGAGGCGACGCTGGGAGGCGTCATGGTGCTCCTGAACCGGACCTTCCCGACGGACGACTGCTCCATATGCTCCATCGCCCCCATCCTCGAGGACGTCGCGCGCAGCAAGGGCATCGACATCCATACCCTCACCGACGTCACTGGCATCGGGGGCAGACCGGGGGCCTGGACCCTGGAGCTCACCACCCGACCCCGGCACGTCTCCTTCGAACGATGCACCGCCTGCGGAGAGTGCGTGGTCTCCGGGTTCAGGCCCGACGCCCCCATGCTGTCCAGCCGCGACCGGGTGCTCATCGACCGCATAGCCATCGACGAGGAGGCGTGCACCTCCTGCGGGAAATGCGTGAAGGTGTGCGAGGCCGCCACGAAGGGCAAGGCCGCCCTCACCCTGGCAGAGGGGTGCGAGGGGCCGGCCGACCTGGAGTACGACACCCACCGGTGCACGGGGTGCTGGGGGTGCCTGTCGGCCTGTCCCGAGGGAGCCCTCACCAGGACCGCTGTCTGCCCGGTGGTGGTGCCCAGCGAGGCAGACCAGGGTCTCGGCTGGCGCCACGCGATATACCTGCCCAACCCCCACTCCGTCCCCCTCACCTACGTCCGGGACCCGACCACCTGCCTCGCCCTCACGGGCGAGCTGGAGTGCGTGGGTTGTTCGCGGGTGTGCCCCGCCGACGCCATCGGGACGGAGGACGCCCGGGAGGCGACCCTCGAGGTGGGCGCCATCGTCCTGGCGACCGGGGTCGAGGAGGCCGACCTGGACGGGACCGAGTACCATTCCGAGCATCCCGACGTGGTGACGGCCCTCCAGCTGGAGAGGCTGCTCTCCCCGGACGGCCCCACCCAGGGCCAGCTCCTGCGGCCCTCCGACGGCGAACGACCGGGGAGGGTGGTCTTCGTGCAGTGCGCCGGCTCCCGCTCCTCGGTGCACCATCCCCACTGCTCCAAGGTGTGCTGCTCCCACGCCGTCAAGAACGCCAACCTCATCCACACCACCTGGCCGGAGGTGGAGGTCACGGTGTGCTACACCGACCTCCGGCTGGTCGGAAGGGACACCGAGGAGTACTACGACACGGCCCGCCGCGGGGGCGTGAGGTTCATGCGCGGCAACGTGGCGGAGGTGGACGTGGGAGGACCCCTTCCCGTGGTGGTCACCGAGGACACCCTGGGAAGCGGGGGCCGGGTCGAGATCGAGGCGGACCTGGTGGTGCTCTCCACCGCCCTGCTCCCCTCGGAGGGGACCCGGGCACTGGCGAGCGTCATGCCCCTGGCCACGGACCCGCAGGGGTTCTTGCGGCCGGTCCATCCCAAGATGCGGCCCGTGGACATGGCCCAGCGGGGAATCCACGTGGCGGGGGCCGCGGAGTTCCCCAAGTTCATCCAGGAGTGCATCGCCGAGGGCGGCGCGGCCGCCCAGCGGGCCGGGGACCTGGCGACCGCGGGGGAGCTGGAGCTCCCTCGGGCGTACCCCGACGTCGACATCGACCGGTGCATCGGTTGTGGCCTGTGCATCGCCGAGTGCCCCTTCGACGCCATCGAGGCCACCGAGGATGGCAAGGTCCGCATCGTGGAGGCGGCCTGCCGGGCCTGCGGCAAGTGCGTCGCGGCCTGCCTCTCCACCGCCCTGGACCTGCGGGAGCTGCCCCTGCCGACCCTCCGGGCAGAGACCGACGCCATGCTGGAGGCCGCCCTGGACGAGGGCGGCGGGGGCGTCGACCGACGGGTGGTCGCCTACGCCTGCAACAGCTGCGGGTACAACGCAGCGGACCTGGCGGGCTCAAGGAGGATGGACCTCCCGGCGGAGGTGCTGCCCGTGTGGGTGCCCTGCTCCGGACGGCTGTCCGTGGAGGACCTGGTGTATCCTTTCACCAGGGGGGCCGCCGGCGTGCTGGTGGCCGCCTGCCTGCCGGACCAGTGCACCTTCGTCGACGGCAACTTGGCCCTCGCGGGGCGCCTCGAGCAGGCCCGTCAGCTGCTGGCGATGATGGGCGTCGACCCCAGGCGGCTGCAGTTGGTCCACACCAGCTCCGCCGACGCGGCCAGGTTCCGCGAGGCCGCCGATGAGATGGCCAGGGTGGCCCGCGACCTTGGAGGGGATGCTGGAGAGGATGTTGGAGGGGGTGGCGACGGATGACGACCCCGACCGGGGGATGCCAGTGCGACCGGTTCGGGGCCGTGGAGTGCACCAGCTGCCGTATCTGCGAGGCCGTCTGCCCACCCCAGCTGGACCTGGCCAGGATCGTGGCAACCTCCCGCCTCCTCGAGGCCCCCGAGATGGCCCACCAGGGGCTGTTCACCAGCCTCGCGCTGCTGGAGGCCCAGGGCGCCTCGGTGCGCCTCGGGGACTGGCATGCGGACCTGCCCGGGGTCGAGACGGGGGACGACGCCGTGTTCATGCCCGGTCCGGCTGGGCTCCTCGACGCCTTCTTCCTGCGGGAGACCGAGTACGCCGCGGGCCCCCATGCCGCCCTGCTGCTCCTCAACGCCGCCGACGTCCGGCCCCGCGTGGCGGGGGGAGGGTCGGGCCACGACCTCTACTACCAGGGGCGCCTGGACGAGTTCCGGGCGCTGGGAGGGGAACTGGTGCCTCGCCTGAGGTCCCTGCTCAAGGCCACCGGCACCGACGAGGTGATATGCGCCTCCCCCGAGGACGCCCACGCCCTCCGGGACCTCCACGGCGTGCCCGCCGTCCACGTGACCGAGTTCCTGAGGGGAAGGGACATGGACCTCGAGGCCCCGGATGGAGGGGACGGTCGGCCGAGGGTGGCCTTCTTCGACCCGTGCCGCCTGGGCAGGTACCGGGGCGCCTACACAGAACCCCGGGAGCTCCTCGAGAGGGTGGCGGAGGTGGTGGACCTGGGCCACCCCAGGGGGCAGGAGCCCTGCTGCGGGGTGAGCGCGTGGGTCAACTGCAACTCGTGGTCGAAGGACCACAGGGAGGACATCCTGAGGCGGGCCCGCGAGGCGGGCGTGGACGCACTGGTCACTGCGTGCCCCATGTGCCAGGTCCACCTGGACTGCTACTACGCCGAGGAGGGCTACGATCCCGGGGCGCCGGACGTGGTCCCTCCCATCCGCATCGTGGACATCTGCCAGCTGGTCGCGGAGCTGGGCGGCCTGCTGCCCGTGGAGAGGGAGAGGCTGACCCCGCCCGCGGCGCCACGGCCCGGGGAGGACCCGGGCATCCTGACCCCCGTGGAGGCGGCGCCCGTCGCCGACCACATGGACCCCCTGACGGTCCACGCGGCCCACCTGTGCACCCTGTGCATGCGTTGTGTCCACGAGTGCCCCCAGGATGCGCCCGTCATCGACCACGTGCTCCGGCTGCGCAAGGGCCTCTGGGACAACGGGAGGACCCCCAGGGGCGTGGCCGCCATGGTGGCGAGCATGGAGGCGAAGGGCGACCCCTTCGGCGAGCCGAGGGAGGCGCGGACGGAGGCCTACCCATCGGCCCTCTCGGACCGCATCCTCGCCAGGGACGACGACAGGGCACCCGAGGTGCTGCTCTTCGCGGGTTGCGTGATGTCCTACCAGGACCCGAGGGGCCTCGGGGCCTTGACACGGGTGCTGGAGGCCTCCGGGGTCGACTACGCCGTCCTGGGCGAGGAGGAGGGGTGCTGCGGGTACGTGGACCACCTGGCAGGGGCGGAGGATGAGTTCAGCACCATGGCCCGGGGCGTGATGGAGAGGGTCAGGGGCACCGGTGCCCGGACCCTGGTGACCCCCTGCTCGGGCTGCTTCAAGACCTTCACCCAGCTGTACCCCGAGGTGGACGGGGGATGGCCCGATGACCTGGAAGTGCTGCACCTGGCCCAGTACCTGGACCGCCTGATCTCCGGAGACCGCATCCCCCTGGCCGGGGAGGAGGGGGTGCTGATGGTGGCCTACCACGACCCCTGTGACCTGGGTCGAAGCTGCGGTGTCTACGACGCACCCCGCAGGGTGCTGGCCGCCCTGCCAGGCGTGGTGCTGGAGGAGTTCCCCGAGTCACGGGAGGAGGCCCGCTGCTGCGGCGGCGGCGCCCTGCGCGCTTTCGACCCGGGCAAGAGCATCGACCTGGCGCGCCACCGGCTGGACACCCTGGTGGAGGGCATCGACGTGGTGGCCTCGGCATGCCCGTCGTGCAAGGGCAACCTCCGCATGGCCAGCACCCGGAGGGCGCGCGAGGGGGGCGGCCGGCTGAGGGTCCTCGACATCTGCGAGGTGGTGGCCTCGAGGCTGGATAGGGGTGGTGCCAGGTGAGCGAGGAGGGGCTCAGTCGCCGCGTGGCGGTCATCCTGGAGCGGGCGGACATGAACGCCTGCATCCAGTGCGGGAGGTGCACCGCCACATGCCCCGCCGCCCTGCCATCGAACCTCCGCGCGAGGGAGGTGGTGCGGGCCGTCCAGGACGGGGACCTGTCCATCATCACCGACACCGACGACCTCTGGCACTGCACCACCTGCTTCAGCTGCCAGGACCGCTGTCCCAAGGGTGTGCTGGTGACCCAGGCCATACTATGGCTCCGGAGCGAGGCCGTCGCCCTCGGAAGGTACCCTGCGGCCCACGCCACCGCCCTGGCGGAGATCGCCCGCACGGGCAACACCTTCCCCCTCGAGGCCGAGGTGAGGGCCGTGAGGGGACAGCTCTCCCTGCCCCTGGACCCCCCCGACTGCGCCCACGACGAGGAGGAGCTGGAGGCCTTCAGGCGGTTGCTCGACGTGCTGGCCTTCGAGGAGCTGGCCCCGGCGAGGATATCCTACAAGGAAGAGATCATCGAGGGGGAGGAGGAAGGGGGTGGGACGACATGACGGACCGGTTCACCTACTTCCCCGGTTGCATCCCCGACAACCTGTACCCGTCCATCGACCGGGCGACCCGGCTCGTGATGGGGGAGCTGGGCTACGAGCTGGTGGACATGCCCTTCACGTGCTGCCCGCCGCCCGGGGTGCTCCGCAGCTACGACGAGCCCACGTGGGCCACCCTTGCAGGCCGGAACCTGGCGGTGGCCGCCAGGGAGGACCTCCCCGTCCTGACCATCTGCAACGGCTGCTTCGGTTCCCTCCACGAGGCCGTCTCCCGCATATCCGAGGACCCCGAGCTCCGTGAGGAGGTGGTCCTCGCCCTCCGCGAGGCGGGTGTCGAGGGGGCCTCGGGCGTTGCCGACGTGAAGGTGCTGCACATCCTGGACGTCCTGGGGACCGAGGAGGCCCGTGCGCGGATCGCCGACAGGGTGGTCCACCGCCTGGGCACTCCCGTGGCCGTCCACTACGGATGCCACTACCTGCGACCCTCGGCGCGAACGGGCCGGGACGTGGAGGACCCGAGGGTGCTGGACGACCTGGTGGAGATCGCCGGCTTCAGGAGCGTCCCCTTCCACCAGAAGCTCTCGTGCTGCGGCGCGGGAGGCGGCGTCTGGTCCGGGGAGGAGGACACCTCCCTCGCCATCCTCCGCCGGAAGCTGGAGGAGATGGCCTCTGCCGGGGCAGAGGCCGTCGTCAACGTTTGCCCCTTCTGCCACCTCCAGTTCGACCAGGGCCAGAGACGGTTGGGCAGGGGCGTACCGGAGGTGCCCTCGGTGCACCTGTCCCAGATCCTCGGTCTCGCCTTCGGGATGAAGGACAAGGCCCTGGGCCTGCACACCCATCTGGTCCCCGCCAGGGGGCTGGCCCGGACGGCCCGTCGGGCTAGGGCCGATGAGGGTAAATAGGCCGGAGACGATAGTCCCCCGGGGATTGCGCTATGATGCAGCGGCACGACGCTCCCGACGGTGATGTGGGGAGGCTTTCCTCCGAGGACCTGGACGAGCTCCTGGCGGCAGGGGACGAGGACGGGCCCCCGGTGCCCCGAGGCCGCCTGGTGGTGCTGGAGGGCATCGACGGGACGGGCAAGTCCCACGTGGCCCGGCGGGTGGTGGAGCACCTGGAGGCCCGGGAGGTCAGCGCCATCGTCACCTCCGAACCCACCGACGGGGCGGTGGGCAGGCTCATCAGGCACGCGACGCAGGACGGGGTGGACCCCTACACAGAGCTGTTCCTCTTCATGGCCGACCGGGCGGACCATGTCAAGTGGATCGCCGCCCGTATGAGGGAGGGCAACTGGGTGGTGTGCGACAGGTACGCCATGTCCTCGGCGGCCTACCAGGGCACCTACCTGGAGAACGACTGGGAGACCAAGGGCCGGGACCCTGTGGCCTGGATCATGGAGATGCATCGCCACTGGTGGATCCACCCGGACCTGACGGTGCTCATCGTGGACGACATCGACCGGTGCCTCGACAGGGTGGGGAAGCGGGGGCCCGTGACCAAGTTCGAGCGCCGGGACTACCTGGAGCGGGTCCAGACCAACTACCTCCGCATCGCCGAGATGTCCGAGAGCGTCGTGGTGCTGGACGACCCTGACCTGGACGACATCACCGAGGGGGTCCTGGGTAGGGTCGAGGCACTCCTGGGCGAGGTGAGGTGAACCTAGCGTCCTGTCCAGCCGCCGTGCTCATGGCGCATCCGGTACACCCGTGACGCCCTCCTCCTTGGTGGCACCGGGGGGAACGGGCTCGGCATCCTCATCATCCAGGGGCCGTGACGTAGCGGCAACCTTGTCCGCGTCCTCCCCTTCATCGGTGGATGACCTGTCTCCAAGGACATCCCTCGCCCTCACGCCGGAGATGGCCATCGCCGCAGCTCCCAGGGGCAGGGATATCCAGATGGAGGTCATCACGAAGACCAGCCCGGCGGTGGTGGCAAGGGTGGGGTCCACGCCGGCCAGTATGCATATCGCGGCGATGGCGGTGCTGGAGCCCGCCCCGAGGGGGATGAGGAGGGATGCGAAGGAGGCCAGGCAGACTGCCACTATCACCAGCTCGGCACTTATGTTGTAACCGAGGGCGTAGAACACCAACCATAGCCGGAGGGCCTCGTTGAGCCAGATCACGAGGGTCAGGCCTGTGGCCGCCAGCGTCTGCATCCTGTTGCGGGAGATATCGCGGGTGCCTACCTCGAAGGTGCCCAGGGCGCCCGTGGTCATCTCCTCCCAGCGGTCGACGCGGGTGACGGACATGTGGCGGCGCAGCCAGCGGAATGCCCTGGCCGACAGCCACCCCAGGCCGCCGGGGTAGACTATCACCAGGATGACGGCCCCCATGAGAAGGGCCACCAGACCGACGGACAGCATGAGCTTGTAGGTGGCGTCCGGGGAGATGACGTTGATGAGGAGGACTATCCCGACGATGGCGAGGCTGAGGGTGACGATGGTGTCGATGGTCTTCTCCATGAAGATGCTGGCCATGCCCCGGCCCATGGGGTAGTCCGTTCCCGTCTTGACCAGGTAGGCGCGTGCGGGCTCCCCCGAGACGCGGCCGGGGGTGGAGTTGTTGATGGCCATCCCGATGAGGAAGTAGAGGGCCACCTTTCCCAGGGGCGGGGTGTTCTCCTTCCTCGACAGGAGGGCGTACCATCGGAGGACCTTCGCCATCACGTTGAGAAGGTACAGCCCTATCACCGCTGCGATGATGGTGAGGTCCATCCCCTCCAGGAGGTCATCCATCTCGTCAGGGTCCGCCTGCAGGACCAGGGCGACCATCACGAGGATGGCCAGGAGCATCATGATGGCAATCTTGGTCCTGTTCCTGATCTCACCACCCCCAGCAGGGCAGGCACGGTATGGGAGTATTTACACGTTGCGATTATTGGTAAGAGTTCAGCCATGTGAAGTGTTGAGGATCGACGGTCCATCGGTCAGTAGG
>CBDUQW010000012.1:0-56013 GCA_965369625.1 uncultured Thermoplasmata archaeon
GGTCGATGGGCGTTTTACCAATCATGTATGCTGGTTTTGCTGTTCAGGAAAAAAAGAGGATGCATAGCCTAGGCTATGCGACAAAAGCATAATGCCACTTGGGATGGCGACCCCCTTGGGATGCCTCCCACGTGGCGTTTGAATGTTCTTACCAGACTACCTGACTACTACCTCTACTAATACCGCCGCGGTGGTCTGTGCTTCTGAAAACAGTCCCGGCAGTACACCGGGCGGTTCCCGTCGGGCTTGAAGGGAACTTCATCTTCCTTTCCACAATCAGCACAAGTGATCTTGTGCATCTCTCTCGGGGGTCGGTCGTAACCGCCCCTGTTGTCGTAGTTTCTTCCGTTGCTCATAGCAAACGCCTTTCGATTCTTAGAACGCTGCGTTGTCGCGGCGTCCCACTCCGGCAAGGCAAGCACCAGTATTTAACTCTATGCCAGTACGATTTTCTCTCCTTTCTCGGCCTCCGAACGTCTCTTTTCGACGTTCAAGTATGTCATCCAACGACCGGTAAATGTAATAATCACCATCACGTGGGAATCGTGAGGGGATTCTAGTGGTTGTTTCAGAAGACACCGGACCTTGGAGGACCTTGAACCAAAGGTTCTTGGGTGGTGCGCGCTACGGATTCATTGTCGTCGTCATCATCGTTCCGATCCTGATGTACCTGGTCTGGGGGGACGATCTCACGGTCGGTCAGTTCGTTGGGATCTTCGCAGTTCTCGTTATCGCGACCGTCATCATCATAGCCCTCATGTGGGCCGTGTTCCAAGTCCTCATGCCGGACCCACTCAAGAGGTTCGACATTCCGTTCGCTGATGCCGTGGTGAGGGTGGATGGTGCCCTCGAGAGGAGCGGACTGACGTATTACAGGATGTACCTGGAGGAGTACAAGCATCGGGGGCGACGCCCGGATATCAGGCGGAAGGCCGAGGTCGGTTTCATTCCCAAGAAGGTGGTCTTCTACGAGTTCAACGGAGGAGTGGCGCTCGTCTACGTGTTCGAGCCCGAGTTCGGTGCGGGAAAGGTCTGTTCCTTCAATGCAACCCCTTACAAGGGCGAGGCCAAAGCCCTGCTGGACAGGGTCATGACCGTCATCAACGATGTCCTCGCCTCGTGATCAAGGACATACTATGAGGTGACCATCCCAACCTTGAAACCAAAGCACGACCATCACGTCACCATGTCCGGCATCTTCTTCCTTTCCACAATGATGCGCGACGAGATCGTGGAGTTCTACACCACCAGGCTCGAACTGAACATCTGGATCGAGCAGGAGGACTGCACCATCCTGCGCCAGGACAACCTCATCCTCGGTTTCTGCCAGCGCGAGACCGCCGACACTGGGGGTATCATCACCTTCTGGTACGGGTCGGACAAGGAGGTGGACGACGAGTACGCCAAGCTCGCCGACGTGGCGGAGGGGCCTCCCGAGGTCAACGAGAAGTACCGCATCTACCACTTCTTCTTCCGGGACCCCGAGGGCAGGATGCTGGAGGTCCAGAGGTTCCTGGACCTGTAGGCCTGAGCTCCCCTGGACCTCCACCGGGCCATCAGACCGTCCAGCGCCCCGACCGCGCACCCATTCAATCGTCGGTCTAGTCATCGTCGGGGTGCTTGGCGATCACGGGGGTCAGGTTGTACATTGCCTTTTGTCCCTTTTGGACGACATGGATGTCGAACACGAAGGAGGCCGTCTCGTTGGCCTTGACCTCGAAGTCACCCACTATCATGAGCTTGCCGCTGGGTACCTTGACATCGATCTCCACGCCGTCCACGATGCCGAGGACCTTGGACACGTAGAGCTCCACCTTCGTGTAGTTGCCAGCGTCCAGCGAGAGGTTCGCTACGATGGTATCGTTGGTGGCAGAGAGGTTCGTAAGGTCCACGGTCACGTTGTCGAGGGCGACCTCCGTCCAATTGGACTCGGTGGAATTGTTCACGGCCTGGAATATCCTAGCCCTGTCGAAGGTGACGTTCAGATGGTCGAAGTCGTCTATGCTGTCCTTCGACCGCCCGAGGGCCATCATCAGGGTACCCTTGTTGCCGTGCCCGTCTCCCCCGCCATCTCCCTTGTCGTCGGGTTTATCCTTGTCCGGTCCCACCCTCTTACCGATCACCGGGATCAGGTTGTACGTGTCCTGGTTGCCACGCTTGACAAGGCGCACGTCGAACTCGAAGGTGGCGGTGGCATCGGATCCCACGGTGAAACCACCAGGGATCATCAGTTTGCCACTGGGCACGAATATCTCCACGGGCTCTCCGTCGATCTCGCCCTCGACCTCGTCGACGACCAGCTCGAGCTTCGAGTACCTACCCTCCTCGAGGGTCAGGTTGGCGATCGTCGAGGAACCGGACCCCTCGAGGTCGTCAAGGTCGACCGGGGTGTCGTCCAAGACCTTTTCGGTCCAACCCTCCTCGCCATCATGGAACATCCGGGCCATGGAGAAGGTCACCGTGAGGCTATCGACCTCACCTTCTTCGGACGATGCCTGACCGACGGCAAGCTCCAGTTCACCGACGGAGCCCTGTGTGGGCCCCAAGAAGATCACGGCTACTAAGCTGGTCCCGATTACTGTCATAAGCACGGCTAGCAGGACGATGGATTTGTGCATCATATCCCCGGGCCACCATTAGTGTCACATCTTGATAAATGTTGCGCCTACCATAGGTGATTCTCACGAATTAAGAATAATGGCGCGGGGTGGGGGATTTGAACCCCCGAGGTGAGAACACCACAGGATTAGCAATCCTGCGCCTTGCCAGGCTGGGCTAACCCCGCGCGGGGCTCGGGGTGATTTACCAACATGGGATAAAAGGGTTTGCACAGCAGCATCCACAATCTGCCTCAGCACAATCCACCACCTGCGTGTTAAGCTAGAAAGTTTAACAACTCGACCCACGTGGCAGACCTCGTGAGGAGGGAGTCAACGGAATGCCCCATTACGACGTCCTGATAATCGGTTCCGGAGTAGGTTACAAACTGGCCACCAAGACGGCCAAGCAGGGCCTGAGGACCGCCCTGGTCGACCGCGACCCGCCGGGCGGGACGTGTCCCAACAGGGGATGCATACCTTCCAAGATATGGATCACCGTGGCCGACAAAATCAGGGAGGCCGACCAGCTGGCCAGGATCGGCGCCGAGATGACCCTCGACTCGGTGGACTTCTGCACCATCCGGGACCGCACCCAGGACTGGATCAGGGCCGGCCAGGACCACAAGCGCGACTACCTGGCGAACGACGCCAACATCGACTTCTACGAGGGAGATGTGGCGGAGTTCGTGGGGAACAAGACCCTCCGCGTGGGGGACACCGAGATCACCGCCGACAGGGTGGTCATCGCCTCGGGCTCCCGGCCCGTCATCCCTCCGGTGGAGGGACTGGAGGAGGCGGGATACCTCACCAACCGGAACGTCTTCGACATCGAGCGGCTCCCCGGCAGCATCGTCATCATCGGCGGGGGTTACATCGCAGTGGAGTTCGCCCACTTCTTCTCCGCCCTGGGCACCAAGGTTACCCTGATCGGTCGCAACCCCAGGCTCGTACCCAAGGCCGACGAGGACGTGTCCGGGGCCATCCTCGACGGTCTCTCCCGGTACGTCGACGTCCGGACGGACCACGAGGTCCTCTCTGTCGCGATGGAGGATAACCTCAAGGTGGTCACCGCAAGGGACAGGGCCACGGGGGACGAGGTGCATTTCGCCGCCGCGGAGATCATGGTGGCCACCGGACGCAGGTCCAACGCTGACATGCTCAAGCCGGAGGCGACGGGTGTCGAGGTGGACGAGAGGGGCTGGATCGTCGCCGACCACCACCTGGCGACCAACGTCGATGGCATCTGGGCCATGGGTGACGCCGTCAACCGCGGCCAGTTCCGCCACACCGCCGACATGCACCAGCGCATCGTGTACATCAATGCCTTCACCGATGACCACCACCACCTGGACGAGCACGCCATCCCCAACGCCATCTTCACCTGGCCCCAGGTGGGCTCCGTCGGGATGACCGAACGGGAGGCCAAGGAGGCGGGGGTCCACTACCACCACGCCAAGATGATGTACAAGGACGTCTCGAAGGGCTACGCCCTCGGGGAGGAGGAGGGGTTCATAAAGGTCCTGGTGGAGGCGGACACCGAACGCATCCTGGGCGCCCACATGGTGGGACCCGAGTCGGCCACCCTGATCCAGCAGGTGGTCAACGTCATGAACGCGGGAGACGGCACCTACGAGCCGTTCAAGTGGAGTCAGGTCATCCATCCCACCCTCTCCGGGGTGGTCAACTGGGTGTTCCTCTCCCTCCATCATCCCGAGGACGACCCCATGTCCGACATGGGGGAGCACATCGGCGCTAACCGTTGAGCCGCTCCAGGTCCAGCTCCATGGCGATGGTGGGCTGTGCGATGCCGAAGGCCTCCAGCACCTCCGGGTTCACCTCTCCGAAGACACCCACCTCCTCATCGCCCACGAAGGCCCTGGCGCAACGACCTGGGATGTAGGACGCCACCTCCGCCGCCTCGATCCTCACGTCGGAGTCGTGGCCCAGGTCCTTGAGCACCCCCTCGGTGAGGGACTTGGCGTTGGTGAAGCCCGCCTTGGCGTGGATGGACACGGCGGCGGTGCGCAGGTGGTTCCTCCGGTGGACAACCACCTGACCCACCTCGTAGACCGACTGGGGGTAGTCGTGGTGGGTGTTCCGGCCCAGGTAGGCCAGCAGGTCCGGGACCAGGTGGGTGCGCATTATCGAGAGGTGCTCCGTGACGGGGTTGACGACGCGGGTCACGCCCCCGGGCTCCTCCATACCCATCATCGAGTACTGCTCCTCCGGCGAGGAGAGGGTGAAGCTCATCACCTCTATGAAGCCCCTGCCCCTGAAGGCGTGATGGGCGGTCCGCTGGATGTCCTCGTCGGGGAGGTCCCTTGACAGCGTGAGCACCTCGGGCAGGACGCCGTTCACCCGCTCGTAGCCGAAGCCGATGGACACGTCCTCCGCCACGTCGACGTCGTGGAGGATGTCCATGCGCCAGGCGGGCACAAGGAGGTCCAGATGCTCGCCGTCCTCCGAGACCCGGGCGTCGAAGCCCATTATCCGGAGGGCCCTGGAAGCCTCCTCTCCCGTCAGGTCGAGACCCGTCCAGGGGACGATGTCCGTCAGCTTGACACGGCGGGGGGAGGGCTCCAGGTCGGGCATCACCAACTCCCTTCCGGGGTAGACCACCTTGACGGCCTCGATCTTCCCACCCCTCTCCGCCAGCATCGTGGCGAGGATGTTGAGGGAGTACCTGCACGCGGCCTCGTCGAGGCCCGTGATGTCCAGGAACAGGTCGCTGGTGTCATCGCGGACCTGGGACACGGTCCCGTTGATGATGGGCGGGAAGCTGAGGACCTGACCCTCGGCGTCCACTATCAGGGGATAGCGCTCCTTGCCCTCCAGGATCCAGGCGTGGTCCACGCCCTTCGGATGCTCCCGGAGGATCTCGTCCATGTCCATCTCCCGCTCCCCCTGAAGGGGCAAGAACCTGGTGGCCTTGGGGTCGGCGCCCAGGTACGTGTACGGCGACTTGAGGTGCCTCATGTCGTGCACGCCTATGGAGACCTTCTTCCTCTTCCTGCCCACGGTGAGATGGAGCTTCTCCTGGAAGTCCATCAGGGACGTGATGGAATCGTCGTCGAAGATTATGTTCCGGACCACCGCGCAGGCGATGACGGGGCGTACGTCCAGCACGCTGGGGTCCACGTGGAGCTCCACCTGGGGCGGGTGGACCTCGTACCGCATCAGGCCAGGCTGCAGGCCCATGAAGGCCCGCATGGCCCGTGCGATGCCCTCCACGGAGAACAGGTCGGGCCGGTCGGGGAAGACCTCCAGGTCGAAGCCGTCGATGTCGCGTCGCTCCACGACGGCGCCAATCTGCTCGATCTGGTCGAGGATCTCGGCGATGTCGGCGCCGCTCCCCACCAGCTCCTGGAGGTCCCTGTACCCCATGTTGATTACTGGCACGCGTATCGCGTGTGAATGCGCCCGACCGTATTTGTCTTTTCCGAAGGGTTGAGGAACGGATCAGCCACCGTACTTCGCCTTCAGCTCCCTGTACGTCTCCTCGGAGATGGCACCATCGAGGAGGCGCTCCTCCAGCCTCTCGAGCTTGCGTAGCCTCTCGTCCTCCGAAAGGGACGTGGTGCCCTCCGCGTCGGTCGAACGGACCTCAGGCAGCGGATCCTCAGATAGGGTTCCCGGTATCGGAGCGATCTGCTCGAGGGGTTGACCGACAAGGGGTTCGCTGGACACGGACATCTGGTCATGCCCGTGGTCACTCGAGGGCATCTGGTATCCCTCCACGTAAGTAGGGGGTCCAGTCCCTCCCTCCAACGAACCATGGACATCGATGGTGACCTGCTCATCGGTGGTCGGCGGAGGTGTCGTTGCCTGTTCACCGTCACCTCGGTCGCGGCTCACGTAGAGGGCGGCCACAACGATGACCAGTAGGATTATTATGAGCAGTGCCAGCATGGGGATGGAGCCGGTTAGGAGGCCACCCTCCCCCTCGTTGTCGTCGGGTGGGGGAGGGGTGTACGGTTCGATGACGCTCAACTTGACCCAGGCCGACCGGGTGAACTCACCGTCGGTGATACTGACTGTGACCTTGTGCTCCCCGACAGGTAGGGAATCCCAAGTGAATGACATCTCATCATCGGAGGTCAGCTGCTTGAAGGTCCCCGACAGGTTCGAGCTCCACGTGACCGTGAGCAACTGACCGTGGACGATGTCGGGGTCGGCGAAGTCGACATCGAAGGTCACGTTGGTCTCCCTCTCGAAGGAGGTGTCGTTGATGGGCTTGATGATCACGGGGACGGTGGGAGGGTCGTTGATGTTGACCACGACCACATGGATGTCAACCTCGGCGCTACCTCTGTCATCATCGAGGACCAGCAGATTGGCGTCGAACTCCCCGATCACGCCCCGCTCGGCGGTCACCTTGAGGGTCCCGTTCGCGAGGACCTCGATGCCCTCCCACTCCGATAGGAGGCGTACCTGAAATCGTTCCCATCCTCGTCGTAGACCTCGATGGCGAACCACTCTGTGGTCCCCTCGTCGATCCTGATGACGTAGGGTGGCCCGAGGTCGCCTATGCCCAGGATGACAGGGTCGTCATTGACCGCTATCACCTCGACCATGAAGCTGGAGGTATCCCTGAGGGCACCATCGAACACGGAGAACTCCACATCGTGTTGCTCCACCCACTCGTCGTAGAGGAGGGTGATGTTGAACCCATCGATGCTCACAACGGCTGGATGGTCGCACTCGAGGGTCAACTGGGACCGGGGAGTGTCCTCGTCCTCGATGTAGGTGGAGAGGTTGACGGTCTTGGCCACACCCTCTGTGAATCCCTTGGGGGACGGTCTGTGGGCGATGGGCGCGTCGTTCACCTCCACCACGCGCACCAGCAGGTCACCGGATACGAGGGTGTGGCCGTCGGTCACCTCGATGGTGACGATGTCGTCGATGCCCCCTTTGATGTACATGAGGAGCAGGTCCTGCCCATCGATGGTGCAGTTGCGGTTGCGAACTATGAGCACCAGGTCCTCGACCGGTGTGTCGATGTCATGAAGGAACGGTGTGATGTTGAAGGTCCGCTCCTGGTCCTCGATCACCTCCAGCTCGCCCAGGTCGTCGATGGTGGGCGGGTCGTCCACGGGAACGACGGTGAAGTTGAGCCGGACCGAGATGGACAGCAGGCCATCCGAGATGTGGACCAGGACCTCGTGGGCAGTGACGCCCTCCGGGAACTCCACGGTCAGCTCGAGCCCTTCGACGGACGAGTAGATGTCATCGACCAGGAGGAACAGCTCGCTGGTATCGTTGTCGATGTCCCAGACATGGGGCTCGAAGTCCACGGTGAGGGGGAGCTCCTCTGTGGCCTCGTATCTTGTGGGCACGGCCTGTTCGGGCGGGTCGTTGACGGGGGTTATCGTGAAGTTGACATCGCCTGTGACCTGGGCGAACCCGTCCGAGAGCACCAGGGGCACGGTGGCCGTGAGGACGCCATTGGGGAACTCGAAGGTGACGTCGAGGCCGTCTATCGCAGTGACATAGGGCGAGTGGGAGGTGATGACCAGGTTCTCGAGGGGGCCGTCCGGATCGGTCACGTTGTAGGTGAAATTGTAGGCCAGGGGGATGTCCTCGATGGCAGTGAGATGTGGGATCTCGAGCCACCTGGGTCGAACGTTCGGTGTCGCGGCGTTGTCGTACAGCTTGTAGTTGTCCCACCTGCAATCGGCATCGAGCAGGTTGATGCCGAAGGTGGTCAAGGTGACGCGGATGTCACCGGTGGGGGTGTCCGCTGCCAGGTTGGTCCTCGAGAAGATCGTGTTGCCGTTGGAGTTCCTCTTCACGGTCATGTTCACATGGTCGACATCGAAGGTGGTGTTCCAAGTGTACCATTCACCGTTCACGACGTTCCTGCTGAACGAGGAGGTGGACCGGAAGGTGCCCCCGCTCCTGGTCCCGTAGCCCCAACCGTGATAGGCCACGTCGTACCAAAGGTTGAACATCGATACCCAGGTCCCGGACCTGTTCTGATGCACGATGACCTCCCCGGCCCTACCTTGACCGGAGATCCACCTCCACTCGACGATTATCGTGAAGTGCTCCAGGTCATGTTCGTCGACGCCTATCACGCCGGCACGCCCGGCGTCCACCATGTACGTACGCAGCTGGTTGCTCCGGATCTCCACGAGATCGTTCGATTGCGTTTCTTGTACCGTCCACATGGTATCATCGGGCGGGTCCCCGTCGTTGCCGGAGAAGGCGTCGCTCTCCACCAGCTCCGCGCCTCCTGCCGAGCCCAGGAGTATCACCAGGGCGGCCACTGACAGGATGACGATGCTCATCGGCCCCGACAGCCGGAATCCTGGTCTCATGATCTATCCCCCAACGGGAACCAGGCAGGCTCCCTTTCGATAATATTGATATCATGATAATAATACCTTTTGGATTGGGACATTACTGGTGGCCAGGACCTGAGTTCTCAAGGATGTCAGCCTCCAAGACCACCTCTGAACCGCCCGGACAACCTTAAAATATGGTGGACATCTTGTGGAGACCGCCCCCAGGGGCGGGTGACGGAAGTGGACTTCGCGCCGAGCAAGGAGCAGGAGATGATCCGAAACGCGGTCCGGTCCTTCGCGGAGGACGTGATCGGGCCCACCGCCGCCGAGCGGGACGAGGCCGAGATGTACCCCATCGAGCTGGTGGGGCAGATGGCCGACCTGAACCTCTTCGGCCTGACCACTCCCCTCGAGTACGGCGGGGCCGGCTCCGACACCGTCTCCTACGCCATCGCCATCGAGGAGCTGTCCAGGGTGGACGCCTCGGTGGGCGTGAGCCTGGCCGTCCACAACAGCGTGGCCACCTACCCCGTCTTGAACCACGGGACGGAGGAGCAGAAGAGGGAGTGGCTCCCGCAGCTGGCCTCGGGCAAGCGCATCGGCGCCTTCTGCCTCAGCGAGGCCCAAGCGGGCTCCGACGCCGCCGGCGTCGAGACCACCGGCGTGCTCGACGGCGACGAGTGGGTCATCAACGGTTCGAAGCTGTGGGCCACCAACGGAGGCTGCGCGGGTCTGTACATAGTCATAGTCGTCACCGACAAGACGGTCAAGAGGGGCAAGGGCCTCTCCGCCTTCATCGTGGAACGGGAGCGGGAGGGCGTCTCCCTGGGCATCAAGGAGAGCAAGCTGGGCATCCGGAGCTCCGACACCTACGAGGTCGTCTTCGACGAGGTGCGGGTCCCCGAGGAGAACTTCCTGGGCGCCCCTGGCAAGGGCCTCGCCATCTCCCTTGGCACCCTGGACGGTGGACGCATCGGCATCGGGGCCCAGGCGGTGGGCATCGCCCAGGCCGCCCTGGAGGAATCGGTGTCCTACGCCAACGAGAGGGAGCAGTTCGGAAAGCCCATCGCCAAGCTCCAACCCATCCAGTGGAAGCTGGCGGACATGGCCACCGACGTGACGGCCTCCCGCCTGCTGGTCTACCAGGCGGCCAACCTCAAGGACAAGGGCGTGCCCTACACCAAGGAGGCGGCCATAGCCAAGCTGTACGCCTCCGAGGCGGCCATCCGCGTTGTCCACCACGGCCTTCAGATCCACGGCGGCTTCGGTTACACCAAGGACTATCCCATCGAGAGACTGTACCGGGACGCGCGCATCACCACCATCTACGAGGGCACCTCCGAGGTGCAGCGATTGGTCATCGCGAGGCAGCTGGGTCTGTGACCTGGCCAAACCGACGGATACCCCCGGTCCTCCGATGACCTGTCAAGAACCCCTCTATTCAAGAGATTTTCCTTCAAAATCTTCATCACTCAAGGACCCCTGGCTAGGGGTGCTGAAATTGTATGTGGACTGGAGTGGTAATCGACAACTATTATATAGAAGAAGTCTCATGTAGCGACTTGGGATACCCATGATGGCTGTTAAGAAGATTGTGAGTGTTGTAACCATCTTGATGCTGATAACCTCGGGGCTGGCTCTGACCGCCTTTGCCGAGGCACCCGCCCCGGATACCTCCAAGGAGGTAGACGATACGACCGTTCCCATCGAGAACATCGAGGTCCTTGAGGACGATGTCCTGGACGTCCCGGTCCAGACGCAACCCTGGGGATTAGATGCCTCGACCCTTACCGATCCCATGGAGACCACGGACTTCATCGGCAACCTCCTGGAGGCCGACGAGGCGACCCGCGATGTCCTGCCCCAGTCCAAGGGCAGGTTCTTCTACGGTGACTCCGACGACAGGGCGGGCGAGTACGTGCTGCTCGTCGATGATGACAACTCGGACCACCAGGGAGGAGGCCAGGAATTCAACAACAGCGGGATCTGGGAGTGGGACACCGCTCACCTGATGGACGCCGCCCTCGATGACCTGAGCATCGCCCACGACGTCCACGTCGTGGAATACGGCTACAACGGCCCCACCTTCGAGGAGCTGACCAACTACACCACCGTCATCTGGATGGTGGGCTTCGAGTTCTGGGCCAACTGGACCCTGACCAGGGTCGACAGGAACCGCCTGGGCTCCTACATCGAGGCGGGCGGCAACGTCTGGTTCGTCGGCAACCAGTTGATCCGGTCCATCTACGGCTTCGGCAACTACACCCTGGACTCCGACTCCTTCGCATACGACTACATGGGCATCGAGTCGAAGAGGCAGTTCTCCGGTATGCCCGATCCCGTGAACACCACCTCGAACGCCATCACCACCGGCAGCGAACAGTACGCGACCCAGAAGTTCTTCGACGACCCCATCAACGAGATAGGCCTCTTCGCCACCGTGATCCGGCCCCGGTCCGACGCCTTCACCGTCATGGAGGGTGACAGCGTCGACGTCTACGGGGCGACCGTCGACGACGGCTCCCTGGGAGTCGCCTACGCAGCCAGCGGCCGGGGCAAGGTCTTCACCATGGGCATCGACTTCGCAGCCATCGCCAGTGCCACCGACCGTGAGGACCTGGCCGGAAAGGTGCTCTCCTGGATGGGCTACGGCGCTCCCAGCCTCAACCTCGACCAGCACCGCCTGATGAACCTCTACGTCGAGATATTGGATCATCACCCCCGATGGACCGCCATCTTCAACATCGCCGAATGCGGCGACTTCTTCAACGACGGCAGGCAGTTCGGCTGGGGCAACCTGTTCTTCAACAGGATCTCCGCCACCACCAGGCCCGGCGTCCCCGTCACCTTCACCGCCAACTTCGAGAACCAGGGCAGGACGAACTACGTCAACAACCTCAACGTGAGGTTCATCGTCTACGACCCCGAGTTCAACGAGGTGGCCAACTACACCGAGACCGCCTCGGTCAACGCGAAAAAGGTGGGCACGGTGGACGGCACCTACACCCCGACGAGGGCAGGCTTCTACTTCATCTTCACCAACGTCTCCGTCGCCCAGGACCCCGTCAAGACCGACGACGTGATCGGAGCCATGTGGCGGAACGCGAAGTGGTTGGACGACCTGGAGAACGGGACCGAGGACGAGTGGACGGACCTGGGCGCCTGGGACCTGACCGACGACGCGGATGCAGCGAACACCGGCACCCACGCCTGGAAGCACGAGAAGCCCCGGACCAGCACCACCAACGCCACTGGCGACATGCTCTACTCCCCCATCATCGACCTCAGGTGGTACAACACCTCCTACTCCCATACCCTCGCCCCCACCATCGACTGGATCTGGTTCAACTTCATGTTCACCGGGAACATCGGTGGCAGTGGACAGGACTCGATAGACCTCCAGTTCAAGGCATCCAACATGTCCGGCTGGAGCAGCCTACAGAAGTACGACAGCAACTCCGCCACCAGTGACTTCTCCGCAGGCTATTTCTTCTACATCTACGGGTTGAACAGGGGCGATTACGCCGGCCAGACCGTCCAGTTCCGCTGGGTGTTCATCAAGAGGTCCGCGACCTCCACCTCGTGGTGGGCCCTAGACGACATGTGCCTCTGGATGGCCGAGGAGTTCAACGTGGCGCCGTGGTTCATCGAGAAGGACCCCGATGGCGAGGCCATCGAGGTGGATGTGGGCACCACCCTGGACCTGTCGGTCTTGGCATGGGACCCGACAGAGGGTGAGCCTACTGAGTACAAGTGGACCGAGAACGACGTGGTCCTGGACGGCGTCACCGACAACACCACCTCCATCGTCATCCCCCTGACCGTATCGCCTGGCCACAAGTACGAGAGGGGCCAGACCCTGATGGTGATCGTGGAGACGATGGACGGCATGCTCTGGAACAGCACGTACTGGCGCATCAAGCTCACGGACCCCAAGCCGGTCATCTATGACGCACCGGACCCGTTCATGATCGAGATCAACGAGGACGAGCCCACCGACATCGACTTCGGAACGAAGGACAACCCCACGTGGTTCAAGGACCCCGAGGACCAGGGCTTCACCGTCACCGGTGACGACACGACCTTCATCGATGTCACCGTGGGCCCGGACAACGTGCTGACCTTCGAGAACATCCAGCCCGACTGGAACGGATGGGACAACGTGACCCTCCACGTGGAGGACGTCAGCTCCATGAAGTCGATGGCGAACTTCACCCTCGCCGTCCACGTCCTGCCGGTGAACGACGCTCCCAGCTGGAAGGAGGTGCGCCTCCCCGACGGCGAGCAGGGTTCGTACTACAGCTACAACCTGACGGCCACCGACAAGGACAACGACTTCGGCCAACTGACCTTCGCTGACGACGCGGACTTCTTCGACATCTCCGCCTCGGGCGAGATCGCCTTCCGGCCCACCAACGACCACGTCGGGGACAACGCCTTCACGGTGACCGTGACGGACCCCGATGGCCTCTTCGACGAGATGGACCTGGTGCTCTTCGTCGTGAACGTCAACGACCCACCGACGATCAAGTACATCCCGCCCCAGACGGCCTACGAGGACGAGGAGTTCACCCTCGACATCTCCGATTTCGTGGAGGACCCTGACCTCCTGCTGCCCCCGGAGTACCGGGACCGCATGAACTACAGGGACGATACCACGAAATTGGACACCAACGTCGAGACCGGCCTGATCACCTGGACCCCCGAGAACGATGACGTGGGCGAGCTGTTCTTCACCGTCACCGTCACCGACTCGAAGGGACGGTCCGACCAGGAGGAGGTCAAGATCACCATCCTGAACACCAACGACCCGCCCGTGATCGGCATCGTCGGGAAGCAGAACCTTGTCCAGGAGAGGGCCTATGCCTTCAACATCCCCGTCACCGACGACGACCTGGACCTGGACCCCTCCGACGAGGTCCTGACCTGGACCAACGACCACACGGACCTGTTCACCATCGATGCGGCCCAGGGCAGCATCTCCTTCACCCCCGAGAACGATGACGTGGGTGTCTGGGAGGTCACGATAACCGTGACCGACTCGGAGGGCGAGTCCGATTCGAAGGTCATCGTCTTCGACATCGAGAACGTGAACGACAAGCCCACCATCGAGTACATCTCGGCCAAGCAGCTGACCGAGGACGTTCCCTTCGAGATGCAGATCGTTGCCAACGACCCCGACCTGGAGCCGAGGAAGCTGGACGGCGAGCCCGTGGACGACGATGAGGTCCTGACCTACAGGACCAACGTCTCCCGTGTCCAGATCGACAACGAGGGCATGCTGACCTTCACCCCGACCAACGAGGACGCCAGGTTCACGACCATGGTGGTCCGCATCACCGTCTCGGACTCCCTCTCGGACACCGCCACGACCGATGTGACCTTCACCATCGAGAACGTCAACGACGCGCCGACGGACCTCCAGATCATCGGACTGGTTCCCAACCAGAAGATCAAGCAGGACCAGAAGATCACCCTGCGGGGGACCGCCCAGGACATCGACAACGACGCCGACAAGCTCATCTACAAGTGGTATGCCGGCACCACGTTGATCGGTCAGACCCAGGACTTCACCTGGAAGGTGAAGGGCAAGGGCCTCACCGAGATCAAGCTGATCGTGTCCGACGGCACCGGCGCCGACGCCCTCGAGACCACCATGAGCACCAACGTGACCATCCAGGAGGTCGACGACGGACCTGCCTTCGGAACGGTCGTCACCGTGCTGGCCATCGCCTTGGTGGGCATCATCGCCGTGGTCTCCCGACGTCGCCGGTTGTGAGGTCAGACCCCAGTGGTCTATCGGGCGCGGCCTCGTGCCGCGCCCGCCACCTTTATTTTTCCTCGACCCCTTCAGCCCAGCGTGCGCGCTGAGGTGATCCTCGTCGGGGACGAGCTCCTCGAGGACATGCACGGAGCCCAACCGGACTACATGGTCGAGCTGATGCTGGAGCT
This sequence comes from uncultured Thermoplasmata archaeon, assembly GCA_965369625.1. Classification (GTDB taxonomy): domain Archaea; phylum Thermoplasmatota; class DTKX01; order DTKX01. The sequence continues at coordinate 14,840 of CBDUQW010000012.1, forward strand.
GGGCTCGGACCTGAAGGACAGGGGCTATTCCATGGGGCGTCTCACCGTCGTGGGGGACGCCGAGGGTGAGCTGGCGGGCCTCCTGTCCGACGCGAGCCTCCGCCAGGTGGACCTGGTGGTCACCATAGGCGGCCTCGGCCCGACCCACGACGACAGGGTCAGGGAGGAGGTGGTCCGGGTGATGGGCATGGGACCGCCCAGGTCCCACCCCGACGCCTTCCGGTGGCTCGTGGAGTGCTTCGACCGCAAGGGGATCGACGTCCCCGAGGAGGGAGGCTCCTGGGAGCGCATGGGCCAGGTCCCCGAGGGCGTCGACCCCGTCCGGAACCCCGTGGGGATGGCGGCGGGCCTTTCCTTCTCGCTCGGTGGATCGACGGAGGTGCGATGCCTGCCCGGTGTGACCTTCGAGGCCCTTCCCATGTGGCGCGAGGAGGTGCTTCCCGACCTGGACCGCCATGGGGGACCGCCACCCGACGAGGCCCGGGCCGTCGTGATGGTCCGTGGCACCAGCGAGGGCATCGTTGGGCCGATAGTGGAGCGTTTCGCCCAGGAGCGACCCGCCATCAGGGCCCGGGTCAACCTCATGGACGTCGACGGCCACAGGTTCAGGTCCATCAAGGTCACCCTCTCCGGGGACCCCCTCGAGTTGGAGGGCGCCGTCGAGGAGCTGCTGGCCTCCTTCAACAACGTGGCAGGTGTGGAGGCCGGCGTCGTGGAGAGGTGGGGACCGTGACCCGGGAGAGCCCCCAGGGCGTGGACCTGGAATGCCAGCGATGCCCCCTCTCGAGGCACCGTACCCAGGTGGTGCCCGGCTCCGGCGACTCCCGGGCGAGGCTGATGCTGGTGGGAGAGGCGCCGGGCGCCAGCGAGGACGAGGGCGGCGAGCCCTTCATAGGTCGCGCGGGCAGGATCCTCGACGGTGCCCTGGAGGAGGCGGGGATGTCCCGGGAGAGGCTGTGGATAGCCAACGCCGTCCGGTGCAGGCCCCCCGAGAACCGGACGCCACGGCCCGTCGAGATCGCCACATGCTCCTTCCAGCTGGACGCCGAGGTGTCCTCGGTGTCACCAAGGGTCCTGGTGGCCCTGGGCGCCACCGCGGCCGGTGCCCTCCTCGGTCGACCCGTGTCCCTCAAGGAGGAGGCAGGCTCTGTGCACAGGCTCAAGCGGGCGGGGATGGACCTCCGGTGCGTCGTGACGTACCACCCGGCGGGGATCATCTACCGACCGGCGGCCCGGGAGAACCTGGTGGACGACCTCACCCTCGCGTGGGAGCTCTCCAGGGGCTGATGGGGCACTTTCACTCCACCCCCCGCAAGGTTTTTCATCCCCCGCGGTCTAGATGCCCTCCTTGGCAGACCGGGTACCATTCTACCACGCCTCGCAGACGGTGAACGAGGACCTCATCCTTAGGCGGCTTGACCGCCACGGCCAGCTGGTCTGCTGGGCTACGGAGGTGCCCCTGGAACCCGTCTACCTGACCACCGACCGTGTCCAGTGCTACCGGGGCGACATCCTCTCCCTCCACAGGGGACCCTCCGGACACCTCCTCGTGGGCATCGAGGTGAAGGACTGGGGCAACAGGGTCGGCGTGAAGATGGCGAGGGACTACCTCATGACCTACGGGAAGGCCTGCCAGTACTTCTACCTGGCAGCCAACGAGTTCTCCCAGGGCCTGTTCTCGGTCAAGGACCTGGGCCTGTTCGACCTCAACCGGAGGGAGGTGGTGAAGGCCCCCGGCCAGCTGTCGCCGGAACCCGTCCTCTGGAGGTCGGCGGTCGACCGCCTTTGCGAGCGCTGCGCCGTCGAGGTCGACCTACCGAAGGACCCTTACCAGCAGACCCTCTCCACCGAGGGGTGATTCTCAAGGGCCAGCACCCGTGTGCAAAACCTTATCTGCCCTTCACTCGAATGGTACAAAGGGAGAGGTGAACATGTCCCCTGATGAACGTATGATAAGCATGAGCCAACACGAGCTTCAGGAGATCAAGGAGATATACCAGTCTGTAATGAACCTTGCAGCCAACGGCCTGTTCTTCCGGGCGGGCCAGGTCCTGGGACGTGGGATCGCCATGAGGGCGGAGCAGCGGGGAGGTTCCTACCTGTCCGCCGCCGCCGATATCCTCGTGGAGGAGGGCTGGGCCAAATCCGCCGAGCTGGACAGGGAGCAGGCCAAGGTGGAGGGCTGCGTCGAGACCCAGAAGGGGATCGACCGCAGCTGCAACATCCTCCGGGGCGTCCTTGCCGAGATCTACGCGAGGCACTACGAGACCAAGCTCTTCTGCCACGAGGTGGAATGCTCGGGAGGGGGTGCCCCCAAGTGCACATTCCAGATCCGAAAGGGGGTCCTGTAGTTGCCTCTCAACCGAGAACCCAGCGGCATCCCAGGCCTCGACGACCTGATCGAAGGCGGGTTCCCGGTCCCCTCGACCATCCTGGTCGCCGGCGAGCCCGGCACGGGCAAGACCACCTTCTCGGTGCAGAGCCTCTTCGACGTGGCCCGCAGGGGGGGGGTCGGCATCTACCTCTCCGCCATCTCGGAGCCTCCCTGGGTCGTCCAGACGTTCCTATCCAACTTCGAGTTCTACGACGCTGAGCTGGTGGACACCAACAAGATCGTGTTCGCGGACCTGGGCTCCTCCCTGGTCTACGAGCCCGAGAACCTGATGGAGCGGCTCCAGCAAGTGGTGGAGACCTACCAGCCCACCCGGCTGGTCATCGACCCCATCACCCCCATCCGCGAGATCCTCGAGCAGAAGGGCATCAACGACAGGGAGTTCATGCACAACCTGTTCGCGTACCTCAAGACCCTGAGCTGCACCACCATCATAACCGCAGAGCAGAACTACAGCATCCTCCCGACCTCCCTAGAGGGGTACATGGTCGACGGTGTCATCGTGATGTCCTATCCCGAGGAGGAGGGCGTCCGGCGCAAGTACCTGGAGGTCCTCAAGTTCCGTGGCACGGACCACATCACCGGCCGGCAGCTCCTCGACATCACCCGCCACGGGTTGTCCGTCCAGGCGGGCCTCAGGTAGGCATCTCCCTCGCTATGGGTCTTTTGAACAAGGGGGAGGGATGAACGGGGCGGAGGACCGCCCCGCCGTGCACCCCATCCCATCTGACCAGCCAGCTCCTCACGCCTCACGGCTTAAGGTACTTCTTCTCGACCGCCTCGAGCTCGGCCTCCTTGAGATCGAGCTCGAGAAGCTTCTTCTGTTTCTCCAGTACGAGTTCGAGTCGTGCGTAGAGCAGGTCCCGCACCGAAGTGCGGATGGCTTCTGACCTAGAAGGGAAGTCGTCCACCCGAACCAGGAAGTCCAGTCTCCTGAGATAGCGCTTCGGCAGGCGTATGGTCACCTTCTCCATATCATCTGTCACCGGCACCCTCCAGAAGGTCTGTACGACATCCATTGTCGGTCGGACGTCCGACGTATGGTCGCCCTCGATATAAAAAAGTTTCTGTCCGGTTCTTGGCGTTGGCGAGGAACTGAACCCACCTGTCCGACACGTCGTCTCGAAAAGTCTAAAAGGAGGGCGGGCGATTGGTGGGGCGAGGTACAGGATTGCCAATCTGGAGGAAGCATCCCAAGGCACCCTCCAAGACCGAGGTGGAGTACGAGCCCCGGTCCGTCAAGGATATGCTCGTCGAGATGAAGGACGGCTCCGAGCTCATCGTGGACCTGGCGTACTCCGCGGTCATCTTCGACAGCGACGAGTTCCTGGAGGAGGTACTGCTCCTGGAGGAGCGGCTGGACCAACTGCTGTACCAGATCCGCATCCAGATCCTCATGGCCTCCCGTACGCGGGAGGACGCCGAGGAGCTGATCGGCATCCTGCAGGTCGCCACCGCCGCAGAGCAGATAGGGAACGCCGCCGAGGAGATCGCGAGAATGGTGGAGGAGGATGTGGAGTACCGCCCCTTCCTGCCCTTCTTGATGGGGGAGGCGGACGAGACCCTGGGCACGGCCAGGCTGGCCGAGGATTCCGAGCTGGCCGGAGGGACCCCGTCCGAGCTGGGACTGGAATCGGCATGGGGGATCCGCATCATCGCCATCAAGCGGCACAGGCGATGGAACTACGATGTCGACGACGATAGGACCATCAAGCAGGGGGACCTGCTGGTCTTCCGCGGGACGGGCGAGGGTGTCGACCTCTTCCGCAGGGTGGCCCTGGGCAGGTCAACGATAGAGGAGGTGCTCGGCCTTGGATGAGGCGGAGACGCTGCTCCTCGAGGTCAAGGACACCTCGGAGATCATGATCGACCTGGCCTACTCGTCCCTCATATTCCAGGACAAGGAGCTGGCCGAGGAGGTCCTCCAGCTGGCGGACCACGTCAAGGACCTGAACGGCCGCCTGGAGGAGGTGACCATAGAGCGGGCCTCCCAGGACAGGGACCTCGACAGGGCCGTCACCTTCATCCGCATCTCCAGGGCGATGGAGGACATCGCCGACTCGGCGGAGAAGATAGCCGACGTGGTCCTCCGGGACATCACGGTCCATCCAGTCCTCGCCGAGAGCATCCTCGAGTCGGACACCTCCATAGCCCGGGAGGTCATCCATGCCAAGTCCGTCCTCGCGGGGAAGAAGCTGAGGGAGACGTCCCTGGCGACGGACACCGGCTGGTTCGCCATAGTGGTCAAGCGGGGCGGCAAGTGGATCATCGGCCCCGACGGCGAGACCATCCTGGCACCGGGGGACACCATCCTGGCGCGGGGGCCGCTGGAGTCCCGGGGCCACCTGTGCAGGCTCTGCAGGGGCAAGACGCAGCAGATCCAGTTCGTCCCCGACCCCGACGGGGGTCCCGACATCTCCTGCTGAGACCCCTGCGGCCCTCAGAAGACCAGGGCCATGTAGAGGAATATCACCAGCGTCGTGCCCAGGGCGTCCATGGTCGAGGTGATCACTGGGATGACCACGTTGTCGGGGTCGTCGCCCTTCACGAAGGTGTACTGGGTGACCTTGTAGGCGGCGAGACAGGTGGCCGCGGTGACGGCGATGCCTCCCGCCAGGGAGATCAGCAGGAGGGTGCCCGCTCCGGGAGAATCGAGCCCGATGGCCACGGCAACGATGTGGGTGAGGAGCCCCAGGGCGCTGAATGTGAGGATCGCCAGCAGTATGATCACCCCCAGGTTCTTGTACACCAGGGGGTCGGGGGAGCCCTTCATCGTGATGGTCCCGAGGTGGGCCGCCGAGCTGAGGCGAGAGGCCAGTATGGCGCCCAGGTTGCCCGCCGTGGCCACGAAGGGGGGCAGGAGTATCAGTATCGTCGGGTTCGCCACCAGGTCCTCGACGAAGGCCTCCAGCATCAGGGCGGGGATGAGCAGGACCAGCAGCACCGCCAGGAGGACGGGGACGCTGGCGGACAGCACCGAGGATGCCCGCTCGTGGTCGCCGCGGGACACGATGAAGATGAGGGCGAACATCACCGTCAGCAGAACGATGAAGATGAGGTAGGAGGCCCAACCCGGCATCCAGACGACCAGCAGAGCGGCCCCCAGGAGGCTGGGTATCGATATCAGGTCCGCCACCGCCGAGATGACGGGGGCCGTCACGTTGTCGGGGTCCCACCCCCGGCGGTGGGCGGAGATGGCCACGTTGAACGTCACCCACAGCTCCACCGCGCCCGCCATGAGGGCGCCCACCATGGCCGTGACGGCCAGCTCCACCATGGAGACGGTGGGAATGTCCATCAGGATGGCCGTGACCCTTCCCACGACGGCGAGGAAGAGGGAGCCCACCAGGGTCTGGATGAGGACCACCAATATCTCCTCGCGCAGCAGCTTCGAACCCCTCTCGCGGGCGGTCAGCTGGCCGGTGTGGAGGGCGGTGCCCAGGCGCGCTCCCAGGGAGGCGTATATGTTCCCCCGCATGGCCAGGGCCCCGGGCACCAGGAGCATGAGCCCGGGGAGGACGATGAGGGCCTCGCGCATCGAGGAGAAGAGCACCCCGGCCAGGACCACGATGACGAGGCTCGCCAGGATGGCCAGCATGCTCTCTCGGACGAAGGATTTGAGCTCCCAGAGGAAGGTGGCCCGATGGCGAAAGGCTGCGATCTGACGACTAGCTAGCGCCCCGGCTCGGCGGGCCCGCTTGATGGCCCGTGACCTCGACTCGGTCATGGTGACGGCCATGATCGCTGGGAGGTGCATTTGCTACACCTCTTTCTGGGGCACCGGGCAGGCGCCGGCCCCCCGATGTGGGGGGCTCCAGTTCTGATGGGTCCTCGTCAGCGGATTGCTCCATTGACCTCGAATCTGGGAAAGCCGTCATCCTTGAAGTACTTTGGGAGGTAGGTGTCAACGCCAGTGGCTCGGCAATCTATATCATGCGGGGAGACCATTCGGCCCCGATGCGGATCGAGAACCGGATAGTGTTGGCCCTCGACGACCTGGACGGCGACAGGGCGGTGGAGTTGGCCCGTCGACTCTCCCACGGGTTGGACGCCGTGAAGGTGGGGTATCCCCTGGTGCTCACGGAGGGTATCGGGGTCGTGTCGCGCCTGGCGGAGGTCGCACCTGTCATCTGCGACTTCAAGGTGGCGGACATCCCGGCGGTTTCGGCGATGATCGTGCGGCGGGCGGTCGCCGCGGGGGCGACGGGGGTGATCGTCCACGGCTTCGTCGGCCACGACAGCGTCTCCGAGGCGAGGGCAGCGGCCGACGGCAGGGACGTGTTCGTGGTGACCGAGATGAGCCATCCCGGGGCGGTGGACTACCTGCAGGACCGGGCGGAGGACATGGCGACCATGGCACGCCAGCAGGGGGCTACGGGTATCATCGCACCGGCCACCAGGCCCGAGCGGGTGACCGCCCTGCGGGCGATCGTGGGGCCCGACCTGCTCATCCTCTCTCCGGGTGTGGGTACGCAAGGCGGTTCCGCTGGAGACACCATCAGGGCCGGGGCTGACGCCGTCATCGTGGGTCGGTCGCTGTACGCGTCAGAAGACCCGAAGGCGTCCCTGGCCAACCTCTTGGATGACCTGGGGTCCCGCTGAGCCCATCCGCGGTGACCGGGGCTCACGCTACCATGGTCGATCCAGTGTTCTCGCCAGGGGACCCGGGGCTCAGGGCTCAGTCCTGCGGGCTCCTTCGGCGATATGCCAGGCCGATGCCCACCAAGGCAAGGGTGATGAGGGCGACCAGTGCACCCGGTCCGGGCGTCTCGTCCGTACTGCCGCCATTGCCGTTGTCATCGGGCACCACGGGCACCTCGGGCTTGTCCTTGATGTAGATCGAACCGCTGATCTCCTGCTCGTCTCCCGCGTCGTCCACCACGATCAGGGTCCAGGTGTAGGTGCCCGGTTCCCTGTACCTGTGGTAGGCCTCGCGCCCCTCGCCCGTGGTCTCGTCGCCGAAGTCCCAGTTCCACTCGTTGATGAGACCGTCCATGTCGTAGCATGCGGTGCCGTCGAACTTGACTGTGGTGTTCTCCACCGCCTCGTCTGGAACGTCGGCCTCGGCCAAGGGGGGACGGTTGATGACCTCGATGGTGACGTTGGTGTACGAGGTCTTGCCGTCGTCGTCCAAGACCGTCAGGCGAATGGTGTAGGTACCGCTGGTGGAGTACTCGTGGCTCGTGTTCCATCCGTTGGCGCCGTCCCCGTCTCCGAAGTCCCAGAAGTAACCGCTGATGTTCCCGTCGGGATCGATGGTCCCCTCCGCGGTGATGTCCACCACGGCGAGGGTGAGGGCCTGGTCCGGCCCGTCGATGGCGGGGAAGGGTGGCCTGTTCTCGACCTGGATGAACACCGAGGTGCTGTCGGTGCCGCCCCGGTCGTCGGTGACGGTCAGGACCACCATGAAGATGCCATCATCGTCGTATATGTGGGTCACACGGGCGCCGTATGCGACGGACCCGTCCCCGAGGATCCACGTGTAGGTCTCCACCTTGCCATCGGAATCGTCGGAATCCGACCCGTCGAGATCGAGGGTGGTCCCGGTGGGAAGCACCGATTTCGAGGCGCTTATCGACGCGTGTGGCCTCCGGTTGAGGACCTCGATGTCCATACTGTACGAAGACATCAGGCCCCCATCGTCCTCGACGGTCAGGGTCACGGTGTAGGTGCCCACATCGGAATAAGTGTGCTCGATGATGGGACCGAACTTGGTGTCCCCGTCGCCCATGGTCCACCTGTGCTCGGCGATGGTGCCGTCAAGGTCGTACGACGATGTCCCGTCCAGTTCCAGAACATCTCCCGAGAGGATCCTGGTGTTGCCCGCGAAGCGGGCGACCGGCTGGACGTTGTCGACCCTCACGGTCAGGTTGCCGACCGCGGTCGCGCCGTCATCGTCGGTGACGGTGAGCACGACCAGGAACGAGCCGTACGAGGGGAAGGCGTGGGTCACCACGGGACCCGTGGCCGTCGTCTCGTCGCCGAAGTCCCAGTGGTACTCGGTGATGGTGCCGTCGAGGTCGAACGATTGCCGACCGTCCAACCTGATCGGGATGCCGGTCCTGGAAGACTGGTCGTTCCCCGCCACGGAGGTGGGGGGTCTGTTGATCACCGTCACCTCGACGGTGTCGGTGGCCTCGGTCCCGTCGTCGTCGGTGACGGTCAGGGTGACGGCGTAGATGCCATCGTCCGCGAAGACGTGGACGACGTTCTCACCGTAGCCCACGGTGCCGTCGCCGAAGTCCCAGCGGTACCATAGCACGCGGCCGTCCTCGTCGTCGGACAAGGTGCCCTTGAAGGTCACGTCCACCAGGGTCTTGGCGGAGGTCAGGGAGGCCTCTGCCTTGGCGGTGGGAGCCCTGTTGGTGATCTTGACGACGACCTCCATGAAGGAGGTGGTGGCGTCCTCGTCCGCCACGGTCAGGCGGACGGTGTACCAGCTGTCGTCCGCGTACGTGTGGGTGACCAGCGGGCCTGTGGCACTGGTGCCGTCGCCGAAGGACCAGAAGTACTCGGCTATCTGGTTCTCAGGGTCGGAGCTGTTCCGGCCGTCGAAGGTGATCACCTCGCCGGTGAAGGCGATGAGGGGGGTAACGTTGATTACAGCCAGCGGGGGCTGGTTGCGCACGGTTATCGTCGCGGTGGTGGAGTTGATCCCGCCCGAATCGTCCCGGACGGTGAGGGACGTCAGGTACGTCCCGTACGCGGTGTAGGTGTGGCTCACCAGCTCGCCGTATCCTCTCACTCCATCGCCGAAGCTCCACGTCCAGTTCACGATGGTCCCGTCGGGGTCGCGGGACATGCTGCCGTTGAACACCACCGGGTGGGCCAAGGTGGTCTTCAGGGGGGAGGCGGTCATGCTGGCGATGGGCGACTGGTTCAGCACCGTCACGTTGAACTCGGTGACGTTGGTCGCCCCGTCATCATCCCAGACCTTCAGTTTGATGAGGAACTTGCCAGGGCTATCCCAGGTGTGGGAGGCGTTGGCGGTGGTGTAGATGAGCCCGTCGCCGAGATCCCAAAGGTAGGAGGCGATGTACCCATCCATGTCCCAGCACATGCTCCCGTTGAACCATGCTGGCTCGTGGGTCGTGACCACCAGGTCCTCGAAGATCGCCACGGGAGCCCTGTTCTCGATCACGATGGAAACGGTGCTGATGCCGAAAACGCCCGCGGTGTCCGTCACCGTCAGGGTGACATCGTAGATGCCGTCGTCGGTGAAGTTGTGCACCACGACCTTGTCCGTTGCACTGAACCCGTCCCCGAAGTCCCAGGCGTAGGAGGCGATGTTGTCGTCCACATCCGACGAGGAGCTGGCGTTGAACTCCACGTCCTCGTAGGTGAGGGCGTAGGCCGTGTTCGCCCGGGCAACCGCAAAGGGTGCGGTGTTGCCCACGATTATCCGGACGGTGGCGTAGGCGATGGCCCCGTCGTCGTCCACCACGACGAGGGTGACGTTGTACGACCCGTTCAACGAGTAGGAGTGGTCGGTGACGGCAGTGAAGGCGAAGGTGCGGTCTCCGAATATCCAGGTGTGGTTCGTGATCGAGCCGTCCACGTCCTGGGAACCCGAGGCGTCGAACCGGATCGAGTCGCCGGTGCTCACCAGGGTCCTGTTGACACTGAGGTCCACCCAGGGCGCCTGGTTGAGCACGGTGATGTAGATGCTGGTGGTATCGGACTCTCCGTCATCGTCCCAGACGGTCAGGGTCATCCTGTAACGACCGTCGTCAGGGTAGTTGACGGCCACGGTGGAACCCCACAGCACGGTGCCGTTGTCAAGGGTCCAGCGGTACGTGACCACCTTCCCGTCCATGTCGTAGGAGCCAGAGCCGTCCACCGAGGTGGTGGTCATGGTGTTTATCGTCTTGTCGGCTGCCACGGCATAGGGCAGGCGGTTGTAGATCCGGACGGTGATGGTCTTGGTACCGACCCCTCCGTCCTCGTCGGACACGACCAAGGTCACGTTGTAGTGCTTCCCCGGAGTGGGCGAGCCGTCCGCGTAAGCGTGGGTGACGTTGTACCCTTCCTCCGTATAGCCGTCCCCGAAGGTCCAGAGGTAGTTGGTGATCGTCCCGTCGGGGTCCGAGGAGCCCGAGGCGACGAAGGTGATGTCCATTCCGGTGTAGGCGAAGCCATGGCTTGCCGAGGCACCGGCCACGGGTGGCAGGTTGACCGTCACGTCCTTGTCGGCGGAGTTGTCCGTCTCGTCGGACTCGGTCACGTCACCATTGACATCGACGGTCGCCCGGAGGGTGTGTTTCCCTCCGGCGGCACCCGTCAGGTCCCACGAGAAGGTTATGTCCTTCGAGGAGTTGGCGGTGAGGTTGTAGGGACCCAGCTTGCCCAGGTCCTTAGCGGCGGTGACGTCCCTCAGCTTCACGTAGAAGCCGGTGGCGTTCATATCACCTCCGTTGTGCACCGTCACGTCCACGGTGGTCTGTGTCCCCTTGGTCGGCTGGGGAGCCAGAGGCACGATGTCATCGGCCTCCACGTACAGGTTGGGTGCGGCATCCCCCCCATCCGCGGCCATCACGACCGCGAACAGGGCCAAGGCCACGGTCACAAAGAGGAGGACCGAGGCGGGAGACCCGAGGATCCGGTTTCGCCGTCCTCTGAGCATCTAACTCTCCTCCTCTTCCTCCGTAAGGTCAAGGGCCTCGCCGGGATCTTCCATGATCAACTCCTGCTCCAGTTCCTGGGGGGGAGCGGGGACCTTCTTCACGACCCTCGGCCGGGGGGCCTGACCGTCGTCACCGTTGACGTGTCCGCCGTTCTCAATGTCCCCAGGCATCTCCTTGACGGCCCTCTTCTGGACGACGGGACGGGGGCGTACCTCCTTCTTCAGGCCCTCAGGCACCTGCTTGATGGCCTCGGGACTTCCCTCCACTCCGTCCTCGACGACCTCGGCCATGGGGGAGATCTCGTCGGGCACTTCGGCGATGACGGCACCGCCGCCCTCGCCCTCGCTGGCCTCTGCGCCCTCCTCGACATCCATTCCCTCGAGGTCGATGAAGGGGGTGTTGCAGTAGGGGCAGACGGTGGCGTCGGACTTGATCCAAGATTCGCAGACGCTGCACTTGGCCACCTCGACCTCGAACTCGGTGCCGCACTTGGGGCACTCGAGAGCTGTCTCGGGGACCAGGGTGCCGCACTCGCCGCACTCGACCATCCGGCCCTTCGACGAGAAGGCCCAGTAGCCCAGGGTCCCTACCACCGCGACCACCACGATGACGATGATGATGATGCTCCAGAGCAGGAGATCCCTGTTGTCCTCCTCCTCCACCTCGGGGGGTTTGACGGCATAGACGACCAGCCTGAACTTCTCAGGGGTCTCTATGTCCAGATCCTCGTCCTTGGCCGTGAGGAAGTAGTCGGCCTGTCCCTCGAAGGAGGGGCCGGGACGGGCCGGGAACTCGAAGACGCCGAGGCCGTCGGCCTGGGTCTGGTAGGTCTTCATGTTCACGGGGTCCTCCAAGAATACCCTGACGTTGGCCGCGGGCGCGCCCTGGGCGGTGTTGTACTTGACCCATCCCCTCACAACGAGGGTGCTTCCGGCAGCGAAGTCCATTATCTTGTTGGGGTTGAGGACGATGTAGAGGGAGGTGGGGCCAGGGGCGGTCAGGTCCAGGGTGATCCTGTTGCTGGTCCCGGGCGGAACCACTTCGTAGTCACCCGTGGGCGTAACGATCGCCCGCAGGTAGTACACGCCATCGTCTATCGGTGCGGGGATGTTGAAGGAGAAGGTGCCATCCGTTGCCAGGGTGGTGGTGTTCGACCAGGTGGACCCATTGGTCCAGAGCTCGATCGTGACATCACCCTGGTCCAGGGGACTCCGGACCGTCGGGTATATTGCGGTGGCCGTTCCAGCGACTATGAACTCGGTGCCCGCCACGATGGTGGTGTTGGTCACGTAGATCTCAACCCCTATGCTGGCGGGGGGGACCATGGTCACAGGGAAACCGATCCTCAGGGTCTTCGCACGGTCCAGGTTCACGAATGAGATCTCCACGTCCTCAGGGTCCTTGGGGCTGGTTGCGGCGACCATGTAGTTGCCGACGAAGTACTCGCCCTCGGTACCGACGATGGAACCCAGGAGGGGGAACCTGACCTGGCCGTCATCGTTGGTCACGCCGCTGGCGACGACGGTGTCGTTGGAGGTGTACTTGACGACCACATCGGAGCCGGCCACGGGATTGGCTAGGAGGTCCTCGACCACGACGGTGAGGTACCAGTAGACCATGACGGTGGCGTTCCCGAGGGAGAAGGGCCGGGGCACGTCAGCGTCGTACAGGTAGACCTTGGAATCCGGTCGCGCACTGTAGAAGGCCACGTTCGACGAGGACGAGTCCATGTAGTAGGTGGCGACGGTGAGGTTGAGGGGCTCTTCGGCCGTTATCTGGGTGTCGGTCACCGTCAGGATGATGGTTTCCGCGGTCATGGTGGAGACCATCACGTTGCATCCGGTGAAGTTCGCGAAGGACGCGTGGAGGTAGAGGTCGTCCACGGACAGATCGATGTCCTCGATGGACACGGCGGGGGAATCCAGCCGCATCTCCCCGACGTCGATGCTCCCCGTCGCGAACTCTATGAGGGGCGCCTCGATGACGACCAGGTCGCCCGTCAGGCTGCAGCCGTTCCTCAGCGAGACCTGGCCGCCCCTCAGGAGCAGTCTGGCGTCGATCTCGGCCCCATTGGCCATGACCGTCGCGCCGTCCTCGGCGACGAGGGCGTTCACAAAGAGGGCAGAGCCGGGACCCATCTCGAGGGTGGCGTCGTCGTACAGGTAGACGTTGAGGGGATGTTCGGAGGTCAGCTCGGCCGCCATCAGGGTCAGCCTCCCGTTGCCCTCGACGACCACGTAGAAGTGATGCCCGCGGTCCTGCAGGATGGAGAGGGAGGCGGTGGTGACGGTGAGGTCCCCACGGACGACGATGTTGCCGTCCTGGACGAAGTCGGCCACCAGGGTCATGTTCTCTCCCGCGTCGATCATCATGTCGCCGGGGGTCGAAGAGATCATGTCCCTGGGCTCCACCGGGGGTAGCACCACGGATGACATGGGCAGGTTGGCGCTCGTCCCCATATCAGGGAAGGGGGTGAGCAGCAGGGAGGTGATGCCCTCCTTTCCGGAGAAGGATGCCCAGACCTTGTAGTTGCCTATGAAGTGGGACTCCCCTCCCTCGATCACGTCGGAGAGGATCTCGACGATGGCCCTTCCATCGTCCCCACCGGTGGTGGTCCCGATGACAGTGCCGTTGACGAAGTGCCTGACCTCGATGTCAGCGCCAGGGATGACCATCCCAGACTCGTCCACGACTTGGACCTCGAGCCGTCTGTACACCAAGGCCTTGGAGGTGGCGTCGGTGGTGACACCGGAGCAGATCACGTTCCGGAGCTCGACGATCGCGCCCTCGTACAGGACCAGGCTGGTCCCCGCAGAGCCGTTGAAGGTGGTGTCGACGAACACCGCCCTGGTACCCGTGAGCATGCATGGTCCGCTGGCGAATATGCCAGTGTTCTCGATGTCCAGCCTTGAGGTGCCAAGGTCCAGTCCGCCGGAGATCACGGAATCGGTTATCGTTATCGTGGAGGCGCTCCCCTTCAGGTCGCCGATGAGGAGGCTTTCCTTGATGGTGATGTCGACGTCGCCGCTCATCATCACATCGGCCGTCAGCTCGGAGCCAGAGGTCAGCAGGAGGGAGGTGCCGTCCTCGAGGAAGACCTGAAGGTCGAAGGTGGAGCGGACGATGGCATCGTCCAGGACCAGACGTCCGCCGTCCTCGACGAAGAGGGCGAACTGGTTGTCGTAGTCCTGGAGGAACTCGAAGGTGATGCCGGAGATGGTCAGTACGGTGCCGTCACGGATGGTCACGAAGCCATCCTGGGTCCAGACCTGGTCGATGGTCACGTCGCTGGTGTTGGTGTCTATCACCAGGTCCCAGTGGGTGAAGACGAGGACGGTGGCGATGGCAAGGTTGTTGTCGACGTTGTCCTCCCCGGGCATGACCCGGTCGATGACCACGTTTACCATGTGGGTCCCGCCCAGCCCGGTGGTGTCCCAGATGGTGGTGACGAGGCTCTGGCCGCCCTCGGGCACGCTGGTGGTGCGGTTGGCGATGAGGGCGCCCTTGTCGGGCGGACCGTCCCAGAACTGGACGACCACCAGGGTGGCGGCGCTCTCGCCCAGGTTGTGGATGGTGGCATCGATGCTCAGCACGTCGCCCTCCATCGGGTGGGCGTCGGAGACAGTGATGTCCTCGGCCCTGATGGATGCATCGGGCAGGCCTCTGACCTTCACCTGCAGGGTGGCGTCGTTGTTGTCCTCCCTGCGCTCGTCGATGGCGTCGTCCGCATCGACCAGCACGGCGATCTCGTGGTCGCCCTGGGACAGGGCCAGCTCGAACTCGACGATGTCCCAGGAATCGACGGTCACCTTGTTGAGGGTCACCCTCGAGACGGGTTGGGTGTCCACGAGCAGGTCCACATCAACGTTCGTGGCGTCCTCGTCGCCCAGGTTGTACACCTTGATGGAGACGTTGAACTCCACTCCGGCGAGCAACGAGGTCTTCGACAAGGTCATGTCGCCTGCATTGACGGCCAGGTCCGGACCGAACGCTACGGTCGACCTGGTCTCATCACCGGCGTCTGCGGCCGCTGAAAAGGCCAGCATTGCGATCGCCAGCAGCGCGATGACCATCGCGTACGCGCCGCGCGTGGAGCACTTCGGAATAGGTCTCTTGACCACTTGCATGTCCCTCCTGTTCGCGAAATCCCGTATCCATGGATCAGGGGCGGGAACGGATCCCTTCCATATTGCCATAAAGGTCTATGGTTTATGGTCGGGGTCCATGGTCTGACTGGAAAAGTCAGTATTTAACCCTATGGCCATGATTCTAATTTTTGACTTGCCGAGAATGAGAAGAATCCCCCTGCTGAAGAGGGGATTTCTCGAGGTGTCTGGGTGGACCGGTATATAAGGGGCGATTCCCAGACCGTGATAAGGACGGACTGGAGAGACCCGCATGAGGTCCCAGGGACCCTTACAGGAGGTCGCCCTTGTCCAGCAGCACCCGCTCCCGGCCTGAGGGGTACCTCACGGTGATGGTGGGCTCCCTCATCAGACCGTCCAGGTGGGTGAGGGCCGGGGCGTCCTCGTCGTAGTTGGCACCCAGTGCCATGTGGCAGGTCCGGAAGGCCTTCTCGTCCTCGAGCATGTTGCCGACTATCCTGGCAGCGGGGTTGAGTCCGATGCCCAGCTCCCCCAGGTTGTATGCGTTGGCGGCGAAGACCTCGCCCTGGCCAGCCGGCAACCTGCCGTCGGACCCCATCTCGCGGGCCTTCGTCTCCGACCTCCCGAGGGTGTCCCGCAGCTTCCTGGCCTCGCCGGCCCCCGAGACCTTGGTCACGTGACCACCCTCGAGACGGCAGGTGATGGGCCGCTCTATCATTATCTCCCCACGGTCCGAGGAGATCGAGCCATCGAAGATCAAGGTGCCCTCTGAGGCCTTCAGCTCGGGGGATATGAAGACCTCTCCAGCAGGCACGTTGCCACCGCTGCCCCGTCGCGTGAAGTTGCCATCGTCCTTCCTCGCCTTCCTGCCCCGGACCCCGATGATGGCGTCGGTACCCGACTCCGTGGTGACGATGACCTCGGCGGCCCTCGACAGGGCGTACCCGAGCCGCGCGGCCCTCTCCTGGAGCAGCCCGTAGTCTATGGGCACCGTCCTGGAGAACATGTCCACCGTCACACCGGGGGACCAGAAGGAGCGGGAACGGGACTCGTTCAGCAGGTAGTCGAAGGCGTGATGGTACCTCTTGTACGACCGCCGACCCCTGCGCTTCACCCGGATGGGGCGGGCCATGGCCTCCTTGTCCTTGCCCAGCTTCTCGTGGGATATGGAGAGGACCACCTCGGGCTCGCTCCGCAGGGCCTGGATCACGGCCTCGTCGGCGTAGTCGAGCTGCCCCTTGACGGGCTGGTAGATCAGGAGGGGTGCCCCCCCTGCGCCCTCGACATGATGATAGAGGGCCCGCGATATCGCGTCAACATCGGGCTCGGGATTGGTCACTATCAGCACCCGCTCGCCCTTCTTAAGACCAAGGATGTCCCTCACAGCGACCTTGGCGGCCTGCTCGAGCATCACATCCGCCTTCCTCTCCTTCACCATCGGAACCACCGCAGGGCAATGCCGGTCCGTTCAGATAAGCCTTGGTGGCGGGGGGTCATCGGGGGGGTGTCAGGAGGTGCGTAGCAAATCCCATACCAATACTGTTATATACAAAACATCCATTTGATGAGGACAATCACATTATAGGTGATGGCCACATGAGAAGAATCGTGATTATTTCGATTGCACTCCTGTTCCTGATAGGCGCGTTCTCCCCGGCGATGAACGTGGCCGGAGAATCCGACCAGGGTGGGAATGACTCCAGGGGTGTCGACATCGAGACCGAACAGATCGGTGGATACACCTGGACCAAGGACCTGCGGATCACCCGCAACTCGGCCGACGACACCATGCCACAGGTGGTGGTGGATGGCGCCCACAACTCGCACATCGTCTGGCAGAGGTCGGGTTACTGGACCAAGACCTTCGACCGGACCGGTCAGGCCCTGTCCAAGGAGGTGTTCATCACCTCCCACGTGGTGCGCGGATACGGCAGCCCCGACAGGTACCCCCTGGGACCCACCGTTGCCATCGACAGCGCGTCCAACATCCACGTGGTGTGGGACGACGGCTGGCAGAACTGCTACTACCAGAAGTTCGACGAGGAGGGCAACTCCATGACCCCCGAGATCCACCTCGGCAACGTGGACAACACCGCCTCCCACGTGCCCGCCGTGGACGTCGACCCCGTCAACGACTACGTGCACGTCGTCCACGAGGACTACGAGTACCAGTGCGAGGACATCGTCTACGACAAGCTGGACAACGACGGCAAGGTCCTGGTCAACGAGGTGGCCGTCTCCGCAGACGTCTCCTCCCACTGCGAGCACTGCACCCTCACCACCGACATCTACGGCTACATCCACGTCGGCTTCGGTTCCTCCACCGGTGGTTGGCACCGCAAGGTCGACCAGAACGGCGTGGCCCGCGGTCAGTCGGTGAACATCTTCTCCTCCCCATCCTACAAGCTGGCAGACCCCGCCGTCACCCTCGACGGCAGCGTCCACCTGGTGTGGGAGGAGGGCGGTCAGATCCACTACACGCGCCTGGACAACAACGGCACCGTTCAGAACCAGAACGTGGTCATCAGCAAGAACGGTGTCTCCCCCGGACCTCCCCGCATCGCATCCGCCCACGAGGAGCTCTCCGTCTACATCGTCTGGCACGACAACAGGGACGGGAACTCCGAGATCTACTACGCGAAGATGGAGAAGGGCAAGTTCGGGGAGACCCCCGAGAACTACCGCCTGAGCCGCAACCCGGGCAACTCCCTCTATCCCCGGGTCGCATGCGACCCCGACGACAACGTCCACGTGGTCTGGGGCGACAACCGCGACGGGAACATGGAGATCTACTACAAGTTCATGTTCAACTTCAAGCTGGAGCTGGGCCCCGTGGACATCGCCGAGCTGTCCAACATGTACTTCTTCCACCCCAACGAGACCAAGAAGCTCCACCTGTACCTGGAGAACCAGGGAGGCCTCCCTGACGACTACAGGGTGGTCTTGACCTACGACGAGTGGGCCGAGTCCGACGGTTGGAAGTTCCACATCGACGAGACCGAGTTCAACAGGGTCGGGGGCAACGCCCGCGTCTTCTTCAACGTCACCATGACGTCCCCTGCACTGGCCAACGCCGGTGACTTCGTCAACGTGACCATCAATGCGACCTCGTTGTCCTCCAAGTACGAGGACGAGAGCCTGCACTGGAAGTCCTTCATCATCGTCGAGAAGGCGGTCACAGTGGTGTGCTCGCAACCCACGAAGCTCATCGATTCAGGAGGGACGATATACTTCAACCTGAACATCGCCAACATCGGTGATGTCCCGGACACGTACAGGATCGACTTCACCCTCATCCCAGACAACGCCGGATGGGAGGTGGAGGTCGACAAGACCGTGGTGACCCTCGACGTGGACGGTTACATGAACTTCACGGTCATGCTGAAGGCCCCCGAGGACGCCAAGGCCAACGAGAACGGCACGGTGTTCATACGGGTCCAGTCCTACTCCGACGCCTCGGTGTGGGACGGCAAGAAGCTGCTGGGCATCATCAACCCCACCTTCCGTCTCGAACTGGAGACCCTGGTACCGAACAAGTGGGTGGACCCAGGTGCCTCCGTGGACTTCCTGGTCACCATCCGCAACGTGGGTAACATGCAGGGCAAGGTCACCATCTTCGTGACCTCCACCAACCCGAGACCGGGCTGGGGAGCCCTCCTGAACAAGGAGACCATCATGCTCGCCGGCGGCGAGCAGCAGGTAATAAAGCTGACCGTCACTGCCCCGGGCGACGCCCTGGCAGGCTCCCGGCAGGTGGTCAAGGTCACAGCCGTGTCCGAGGACTACTCGAGCCGCGGTGATGTCCAAGTGAGCGCCCTGGTCAACCGTGTCTACGGGCTGTCCGCACTGGTGGACCAGCCAGAGATCCCCGTGCACGCGGGCGAGAATGCCAAGTACCTGGTCACGGTCACCAACGAGGGCAACGGCAACGAGAACGTGGCCCTGGCCTCCGCCAAGGTGCCCCCGGGCTGGATCGTCAGATTCGAGATGGGCGAGCCTCCCGTGGACATGAAGATCCTAGTGCTCCTGTCCAAGGAGACCAAGACCTTCACAGCCGTCGTCAGCACGCCCTTCGACGCCCTGGCCGGAAGGACGCCCCTGGAGCTCGTCCTGCTGGACGAGTCCGGGAAGGACTACGTCATCCAGATCTACACCAAGATCCACCAGAAGTACGGCGTGGACCTGTCCTCGTCGAAGTACCAAGGCGAGGGCGCCCCCAAGGGCATCGTCAACTACCGTCTGACCCTCGTGAACGACGGCAACGGCGTGGACACCTTCGCCCTGGAGCACGGCGGCCTCCCGAGCAGCAGCTGGTTGGCCGGGTTCTACGACATGCAGGGCCTACCCCTCGAGACGGTGGTCCTGCAGGCCGGCGAGAGGAAGGACGTGGAGATGAGGGTGCACATCCCTGAGAGCGCATCCTCCACCGACCCCGTGGACTTCTTTGCCCGGGCCACCTCCACCAGCGCCGAGACGGACGACGTGAAGCTGACCCTTGACGTCAAGCTCCCCGACCTGAAGATCCAGTCGGTGGAGTACAACCCGTCGAAGCCCAAGGCCCTGACCCCCGTCCAGATCACCGTTCGCGTCACCAACGACGGCACCTTCGCCGCCGAGAACGTGAACGTGGTCCTCAAGGAGGGTAACAAGGAGGTCGGACGTGAGGTCCTCCGGACAATCACAAAGAACGCCAACGCCACCGCCTCCTTCACGTGGGTACCCACACCCGGGAGTCACAAGCTGACCTACGAGATATCCAACGACATCCCAGAATCGGTCTACGACAACAACGTGCTCATCCACCAGAAGTCGGTGGAGGACACCGAGGGCCTCCCCGGCTTCGGCTTCGGGGTCGTCCTGCTCGCCATCCTCGGGCTCGCCCTGGTCGGCAACCTCCGGCGGCGCCGGTAGGCCGATGGATTTGGCCGCGGGGACCCCGCGGCCTTCTCCCCTGTCCCTCAGAGGCCAGCCTCGACCATGGTGAGCACACGGGCAAGGGCCTCGTCCGCCCGTTGCGAGATGGCCTCCACCTCGCGGGTCATGTCGGCCACGTAGGCCTCGTCCTTGATGGAGGGCAGGTTGATCCTGACGTTTAAGAGGGCGCCTCGCAGGCCCGCCTCGATGAAACGCGCCCCGCATCCCGCGTCGGACAGGGCGTTGGGGTTCCCCATCTCGGTCACCATCGAAGCCAGGTCCAGTGCGCGGGCAGCCCTGCGTGCCACGTCCATCGGCACCTCCGAGGCGGTCCGCATCGAGGCCTGGATGGCCTCCTTCCTCGCGGCCTTCTCATCGGGGGTCCCCTTGGGCATGCCGAAGGCGGCCATCACGGCATCGTAGGCGTTCGAGTCCCTGTCTATGGACGCCAGGAGCATGATCCGGATGGGTTCCAGTTCCTCACGGACCTCGGTGAGGTCCTCCTCCACGTCGACGTATCTCTCCCGGCCGATGGTCAGGTTGCACGTCATGATGAGCAGGCCGGTCCCCAGGGCCGCCACGGACGCGCTGGCGCTCCCTCCACCCGGGGCTGGTTGCTTGGAGGCCAGGAGGGCGCTGAACTCGTCGATGGGGAGCTCCCTCAGCATCGCCATCACTCCCAGATGCGGTTCTCGAGGACCTGCTCGTCGTCGAAGTCCTCCAACTGGAGGTACCACTTGGCGGTCTCCACGAGGGCCTCCATGGGGACCAGGCCCACGATCTCGGCGCCCACCACGGGAACCCCGTAGCGAGCCGCCTCCCTCCTGATGGTCTCCTGGACCCGGAAGATGGGGCTGGCCTTGTAGTTGACCAGGTTCATGGACACCTGGACGATGCCCCGCTCCTTGATGGCGAAGCCCATGGCCTTGACGTGCCTGAAGCCACCCGAGAGGTGGCGCACGGTCTTTGCGATGGCCTTGGCCACCTTCACGTCGTCGGTGCCCAGGTTGACGTTGTACGCGATGAGGGGCATGCGGGCACCCACGGCCACGGCACCCGCGGTGGGATGGATGTGATCGGGACCGTAGTCGGGCGCCCTGTCGGGGTCCTTGCCGATGAGGTCCCGGAGGCCCTCGAACTGGCCCTTCCGGACGATGGCCAGGTTCTCTCTCTCCGGGCGCGTCGCCGCCTTCTCGTAGAGGAACACCGGGATGTCCAGCTCGGACCCGATCCGCTCTCCGACCTTCTTCGCCAGCTCGACGCAGTCGTCCATGGTCACGCCCTGGACCGGGACGAAGGGCACAACGTCCGTGGCTCCCATCCGGGGGTGCTCCCCCTTGTGCTCGGTGAGGTCTATCAGCTCGCGGGCCTTCGCGACGGTCCGGAAGGCGGCCTCGGCAACGCCCTCGCGGGTCCCCACGAAGGAGACCACCACGCGGTTGTGGTCGGGGTCGGGGTCCGCGCCCAGGAGCTTCACTCCCTCGACGGCGCTGACCTCGCCTGCTATCTGGTCGACAACGTCCTGTCTCCGTCCCTCGCTGAAGTTGGGCACGCACCACACGATCTCGGCCATCCTGAATGCCTCCTCTTTCGGTGTCCGGCTCGACCCCTCGTCGGGCCTGGCCTCGATGCCAACACCGTATCGGATGATAAGGTTTACGGGGGGGCTGACGGGGCCACTAGCCCTGGCTGACCTCCCTGTAGATGCCCTCGAGGCGGTCTATGATGGTGGGCCAGGAGAACTGGGTCATAGCACGCTCCCGGGCCGCCCTTCCCATCCTCTCGCGCCGGGCGTCGTCCATGAGGAGGTCCCGCAACGCCGTCCTCCACGCCACCTCGTCGCCGTAGGGCACCACCACACCTGTGCTCCCGTCCTCGATGACCTCCTGGGGACCTCCCCTGTCCGAGACCAGAGAGGTGGTGCCGCACACCTGGGCCTCCAGGAGCACCAGGCCGAAGGCCTCCCAGTCGGAGGGCAGGACGAAGACGTCCGCCGCGGTGAAGGCGGCCACCTTGTCCTCCTCGCTCAGGAAGCCCTCGAACCTGACCGAACCACCCAGGTCCATGCGGTCGACCAGGTCCTGCCACACGGTCCCAGCGCCGTCGTCGGGACCGGCGATGACGAACTTGAGGTCCGGCATCTCCTTGAGGAGGGCGGGCATGCTCCGGATGACCAGCTCCAGGTGCTTGTTCTCCGCCAGCCTCCCGACGTACAGCAGCATGGGCCCCTCGATGCCCCGCTGCTCCCGGAAGGGCCCTGGGTCGGGGAGCGTCTCGTACCTATCGGTGTGGACCCCGTTGGGGATCAACCTGGTCTTGCTCATGTCATTGATGTGGTGGGCCATGCTCTCCCGCTCGGCGTTGGTGTTGAACAGGATCGCGTCCGACTGGTCGAAGACCCAGTCCGCTATGCGCCTGTCATAGACGCTGCGCAGGGCGTGGCGCATCCCCCCGCCCTGCATGGTCTCGGGGGGATGGTAGTGGGGGGTGACGACGAAGGGGGTGTCCTGCAACCTCTTGCGCAGGGCCAGGAGGTTCACATGCATGTACCCGAAGGAGTGGGCGTGCAGGATGTCGGCCGGGACCTTCAGCATCTCCATCTGGCCGGGCATCATGGGGTAATGGATGGCCTCGGGCAGCCTGTAGGCCCGCTTGCGGATGACGGGCACCCCGTCCACCAGGTCGTGGGCCTCCTCCATGCGCTCGAAGGGGTGTTCCCGCTGCAGGTCGGTGGTGTACACCACCACGTCGTGGCCCCGGTCCTTGAGTTGGGTCGCCAGCTCGTGGACGTGGTTCTCGGCACCCCCTGGAGCGGGGGGGTACCTTATCGCGGCCATCAGCACCCTCATGAGGTCGCACCCCATCCAATGCAGCGACAGGCATCGATTTAAGGGTTTCCCATCCAGGGAAGGGACCGTCAGACGCGCTCCCTGGCGATGAGGTCCAGGAGCTCGAGGAGGGCCGTCTGGTGAACCTCCCCGGGCCCCACCGCTGCGGTGTGGGGACACAGGTGGTCCAGGCGGAAATCCGACATGTCCTCGGACAGGACGAGGGGGTACAGACGACAGCCCTCGGGGCGGTCCTCGTAGGCGATGCACCTGCCCTCGGGGGAGAGGAAGTAGCACCTACCCTCGACGTTGGCCAGGAAGGTGAAGCCATCCTCCTCCACGGTGAACGCCCCCGCCTCATGGCCCAGGGCCTCCAGGCGTCCCACGTCCTCCCTGGTGAGGGGCATCTCGGTCTCGATGCAGCACTCGCAGCATCCCTCCTCCAGGCAGGGCGCATCCAGGGCGGGCGCGTGCCCCTTGCCGGTCCCACCGGTTTCCGCGGCCATGGTGACGCCCCGCTGGTCCTGGTAGTGGCCGGACCTCTCGGCGTACATCGCCTCCGCCGCGCCCGTCATCGATTCCACCACCAGCTGGGCGAAGGTCTCCCCGATGGTGACGGGGAGGGCCTCGGCCGAGGCATTGAACGCGCCGAAGGTTAGGGTCCCGTCGAAGCCCGCGTCGATCCTCCCGAAGGAGGCCAGCACCCCCCTGCGGGCCCAGGTGGTCCGGAGCCACAGCTGGGCCGTCATGGCCGGTCCCAGCCGGACCCTCTCGCGAGTGGAGACCATGAAGCGGGTCAGGGGCGGGACCCGGGCGACGCCCTCGGAGAACCCGTGGCCGGTGTCGGGCAGCACCACCTCGGCTATGGCCAGGTCGTACCCGTTGGGCGTGAGGGCCGATTCCTCGAAGGGTTCGATGTCCATCTCGCCCGAATCTATCGCGGTCCTAATCTGGGCATCGGTGAGCACGGTCGTGTTCCCTTCCCCCTGGTCTTGTTGGAGGCACCCTAGATGTGGTGCCTCCTGATGAAATCGTCCACCTCGGGTATGCCGCCCTGGAGAATCACATAGCCATTGTGAGGCTCCCGCTCGGTGATCTCCCCCGCCACCGGGGTCAGCATCATCCGCTCCACCTCCTCCCTGTTCTCGGTGTGGCCCAACACCCAGCCCAGCTTGATGTAGGCCACCTCGGGGAGGCAGTTCGCCATGGGCACGATCCCGAGGCTCAGGAGGTCCCTGCCAGTGTCGTACACGTTCATCTGGACGTAACCCCAGAGGGTCTGGACGGTCATGTAGATGTGCATCCCCGCCTCGATGGCGTAGCGCAGCGGTTCGTAGAGTGGCTTGTTGACATGCCCGAGCCCGGTACCCGCGATGATGAGCCCCTTGTACTTCTCGTCGACGTAGTGGTAGACCATGTCGGGAAGCATGTTGGGATAGTAGTACAGTATCGAGACCTTGTCCTCGAAGGCAGTGTCGATAGTCACATCCCTGTCCCTGCGCCTGCGCTTGTACTCCTTCTTGATAGGTTCCACCCGGTCGGGGAAGGCCTTTGCCAGCGGGATGTCGCCTATGGTCCTGAAGGTGCTCCTGTAGGACGAGTGCATCTTTCGGACCCGAGTTCCGCGGTGAAGTAGGCAGTAGTCCTCCGACGTAGGACCCAGCATGCAGATCATCACCTCCGCGATGTCCGCCCTAGCGGCGGTGTTGACGGCACACATGAGATTAATGGCGGCGTCCGAGGAGGGGCGGTCCGAGCTACGCTGGGAACCCACCAGGACGATGGGCACCGGGCTGTCCTGGACCATGAAGGAGAGGGCTCCACCGGTGTGGTGCATGGTGTCGGTGCCGTGACCTATGACAATCCCATCGACCCCAGCCTCTATCTCGCGTCCTATCTCCTCGGAAGTTATCCTCCATTGCTCGGGCCCCATGTTCTCCGAGAACAGGCCGAAGAGCTTCTCCGTCTTGAGGTTGCTGATGTCTGCCAGCTCAGGGACCGCACCGTACAGCTCCCCCGGGGAGAAGGCGGGGATCACGGCGCCCGTCCTGTAGTCCAGCCGACTGGCGATGGTACCCCCGGTTCCCAGCAGGGTCACCGAGGGCTTGTCGGGGGAGTATGGGAACTCCTTCTCTGGTATCTTGTAGTTGGCCTTGCGGTACCCCAACTCCTTGATGTCCGTTATCTGGTTAACGTCTATCCCCACGTTGTACCCAGTGTAGAGCTTGAGCACGATATGTTGGTCGTCCGCCATCACCGACCGTGGGAGCACGATGCCCTTGAACTCCCCTCTCTGGCTGCGCACGCAGACATCGCTCCAGACCTGGACGCCGAACCGCTTCAGGCAATCCTTGGAAACGCCCCGGTAACCCTTGTACGCCTCCTCCTCGTCCAATTCCTGCACGACCGATGTCATGGGTTGCCTTCTCCTCTTCCACCACGTGGGGAAATATCCTGCTCACATTTGACCTTTGCCATGAGCCTGGGGTCACCATCTGATCTAGCGGGAACCGATTGACAAGACTTATCTATGGATTTGCGCTTCCGGGGTCCGATGGAAGAGGTTCGGTCCTCCGCCGGCGAACCGTACGTGGGCGCGCCCCTGGGAGCCGTCGATTACGAGGCGCTAGGTTTCAAGTCTGGCCTGGAGATACACCAGCAGCTCCAGACCGAGCGCAAGCTGTTCTGCAGGTGCCCGGCCAAATACGTGAAGGGCCCCTACGACGCGGAGATCTACAGGCACATGAGACCCACACTCTCGGAGCTGGGCGAGTACGACGGCACTGCCCTGATGGAGTTCAAGACCAAGAAGGACATTACATACCAGATATTCCACGGGCACGTGTGCACCTACGAGTTCGACGATACACCGCCCTTCCCCCTCAACCAGAACGCGCTGGACATAGTGATACACCTGTGCTTGGTGTTCGGATGCTCCCTCGTAAACGAGGTCCATGTGTCCAGGAAGCAGTACCTGGATGGCTCCATACCCACCGGGTTCCAGAGGACGATGATTGTGGGCATCGAGGGGTCCGTTCCATTCCAGGAGGCTGGAGAGGGCCGGAGGATAGGCATCATCCAGTGCGCCCTGGAGGAGGATGCGTGCCGCGAGGTCGAGGACCAAGGCCACAGCATCACCTTCAGGACGGACCGGCTATCAATTCCCCTCACAGAGGTGGTGACCTACCCAGACATGCACACCCCCGAGGAGGTCCGGATTGCAGCCGAGAAGCTCGGTCGCTGGATGAGGTCCACGGGGTTGGTGCGCAGGGGCCCAGGGGCCACACGACAGGACGTGAACGTCTCAGTGACGGGGGGTACCAGGGTGGAGATCAAGGGCGTTCCCAAGCTGGACTGGATACCTGCACTGGTCCACATCGAGGCCCTCCGTCAGTGGTCGCTCCTCGAGCTGAAGGGGCTTCTGGCCGAGAGGGGGCTGTCCGCTGACACGTTGCGCACCTCCACGGCAGATATAACCGACATCCTGAGGGGCACGGATTGCACCCCCGTCCGAGAGGCCATTGCCGCAGGGGGTCGGGTGGGTGCCGTGTCTATCGGGGGGTTCCGCGGCCTCCTGGAGCACCCGACCCAGCTTGGGATGACCTTCTCCGACGAGCTGGCGGGCCGCGTCAGGGTCATCGCCTGCCTGGACGACCGACCCAACCTGCTGCACACGGACCAACTCCCCGCCCACGGGATGAGCGTGGAGGAGGGAGAGGCCATCAGGTCCACCCTGGAGGCCGACGCTGATGACGCGGTGCTTATTACCTGGGGTCCCGGACGGGACGTGGACACCGCCCTCGAGGAGATCGTCCTGCGGTGCCTGGATGCCTTCGAGGGCGTTCCGAGTGAAACGAGACAGGCATTCAGCGACGGGGTGACCGACTTCGAGCGGATCCTGCCCGGTCCGGACCGGATGTACCCAGATACCGACATCACCTCCACGGTGATAGATGACGCGAGGGTCGAGCGGATAAGAGGGCACCTCACGCCCGTCCCCGACGAGCTAGAGGCCATGGCGATCGAGGCTGGAGTGAGCCCCCAGGTAGCCAGAATCTTGGCCATACATCCCCGCAGGATGGACTTCTTGGAAGCCGTGCGCGAGGGGGCGGACCCCGTCACCGCCGCTCACGTCGTGGTGGAGACCCTCAAGGCCCTTGAACGAGGGGGAATCGCCGTGGACCGCATCCCGTCCGCCCAGCTCAAGGAGCTCCTGGCGGCCATCGGCGACCATCTAGTGCCCGCGGAGGTGGTACCACAGGTCATCACCGAGATGGCGAGGGGGAACAGCACCTCCTGGAGAGAGTGCTTCGAGGCGATGGAATATGAGCCCGTGGACCCCGAGACGGCAAAGGGATTGATCATGGACGCGATCAACACGACCCAGGCAGAGATGGGCGACGCCACGCCCTCCCACGATGCATACATGGGAGTGGCCATGTCCAAGCTCATCGGCAGGATGAGCGGTTCCGAGGTCCACAAGCTGCTCGTCGAGCTCCTGGACACAATGATGAACAGACATGGCGTGGAATGTTCGAATTAACGCACCCTTCGGGTGCAGCATGAGCCTCCTGGCTCATGTCGGTGGACGATGATCCTCCATCGTCCGTCCAGCACGCTCATGAAATCCTTGCTCAGCATGCCACGGTCGAACACCAGCATCAGCAAGTGGCGGCCATGCAGCTTCTTGAAGTCCGCTACCAGCCGGGGCAACATCGTTATGTCCGAGGTGTTCTGGGCCCTCTTCCCGGGCTCTAGTTGGAGCCGGGACGGTCGAATATGTTTATCTAGCTGGAGACTGCTTTGGCCGCTCCCCCCAAGGACAACGGTCCAGGGGCAGGAGGCGTCACTCATGGCGATGACCAAGTCACCCGTCGACGAGGCCAACCAGCTGCTGAAAGAGAACCAGGTGTTCTGGGTCCAGTGCCAGTTCGTGGACCTCTCGGGTCGCCTGCGGTCGTACTCCGTTCCCGCCGAGGACTTCGTAAACGGCACCCTATGGGAGTCCGGGATGTCCTTCGACGGATCCTCCGTGGGCATGAAGGAGGCGGAGGACAGCGACCTGTTGTCGCTGCCGGACCCGACCACGTTGCGGGTACTCCCCTACGGGGAGGGGACCCACCGCATGGCCCGGGTGGTGGTGGACATCCTCCACCCCGAAGAAAAGACGCCCTTCGAGATGGATCCCAGGAACGTGGCCCTACGGGCCGACGAACGGGTCCAGGCCATAGGTGCTGAGCGAATCTGGGTCCAGCCCGAGCTGGAGTTCTACCTCCTCAAGTCCCGGGAGACGCTGGCAAGGGAGATGGCCGTCAAGGAGGCCATCCAGCCCGGGCCCATGGGGCCCCCCGAGGTCCACCCCCAGCGATTCTCCAGCGACCCGGCCTTGCTGTCGAGCTACACAATCGCGCCGAAGGAAGGCTACTTCGCTCCGGTACCCCTGGACATCACCGACGCCTTCCGCAACGAGTTCTCGTACCAGCTGTCGCTGCTCGGCACCCCCATCAAGTACCACCACCACGAGGGAGGGGGCAAGCAGGTCGAGATCGAGTTCAAGCACATCCCCTCCGTCCGCGACGCCGGGGACACCTCTGTGCTCTACAAGTTCCTGTCCCGCATCGTCGCCCAGCGCCACGGCTTCATCCCCACCTACATGCCCAAGCCGCTGGACCACGACGCGGGCAACGGCATGCACATCCACCAGTGGCTTGAGCGGGACGGGAGGCCCTGGTTCCACGACGCCGACGACGAGTACGGTCTCTCCCAGGAAGGTAGGTACTACATCGGCGGCATCATGGAGCACGCCAGGGCCATGTGCGCGGTGACAAATCCCACCATCAACTCCTACAAGCGCCTGGTGCCAGAGTTCCAGGCGCCCGTCTACGTGGCGTGGTCCCCGCGCAACCGCACCGCCCTCATCCGGATCCCCTCTCCGTTCTCGAAGAAGCGGACGGGCGACATCGAGGTGCGGCACCCGGACACCTCGGCCAACCCCTACCTGGCCTTCAGCGTGGTGCTATGGGCTGGCCTGGACGGCATCAAGCGCAAGCTGGACCCCGGCGACCCCATCACCGGGGACGTGACCACGATTTCCAAGCAAAAGATGAGGGAGCTGAACATCCAGCGGCTCCCCGCCACCCTTGAGGAGGCCCTGGACCTGATGGAGACCGACGACCTGATGCGCCAGGCCCTGGGGAGTGAGCTGTTCGACCGTTTCCTCGAAATGGGGAACCGGGAGCTCCTGGAGCACAACGTCTACGTGTCCCCATGGGAGGTCGAGCGGTACTTCGACATCTGATGCATGACGAGACCGGTGGACATCACTCCCATCGGACCTCAAGGGACATCAGCTGAATTGAATTCTCGGTGCATGTACTCCATGAATGATGAGGAACTCTGCTGCATACGCCCATAAATCTCTATTCGATTGTCGGTACATACACGGAGACACCCATGACCTAAAAGGCCGATGGGTCCGGTGCACCGTGCGGGTCGGATCCGCCGCTAGGCTCGCTCCCGTCGGAGGTTTTTTCAACTCCCGAGCTCATCGACCGGTCATGCGATATCATATCGGGGTCAAGTGCCATCTGGACGCCCCCGACGGCAGGCCCATCCTGGGGGAGGGCAGGGCGGAGCTCCTGGAGCTGGTGGACGAGCTGGGCTCCCTCTCTGAGGCCGCCCGGCAGATGGGCATGTCCTACCGTTACGCCTGGGGCGTCATCCAGAAGATATCCGAGGCCGCCGGGTCCCCGGTGGTCAAGAGCACCCGGGGCGGTAGCGAGGGCGGCCGGACCGTCCTCACCCCCCTGGGAAGGGAGCTGGTGGACGCCTTCCGCAGGGTCGAGGACGCCCTCCAGGAGGAGGCCCGGCGGGGCGCCTTCCCCCACCCGAGGCTCACCGTCGACGCCGTGGCCGTCCGGGGAGGGCAGGTCCTGCTTGTCCGCCGCGGCCGACCTCCCTTCGAGGGGGACTGGGCCCTCCCCGGGGGCTTCGTGGACCGGGGCGAGCGCCTCGAGGAGGCTGTGGTCCGGGAGCTCCTGGAGGAGACGGGGGCGACGGGCAGGGTGCTGGGTGTGGTGGGAGCCTACTCCAGGCCCGACCGCGACCCCAGGGGCCATACCGTCTCCGTTGTCTACGCCATCGAGGTCGAGGAGGGGGATGTGAAAGGGGGCGACGACGCCGCAGAGGCGGCCTGGCACGACGTCGGGTCCCCTCCACGACTTGCCTTCGACCACGACGAGATACTCGCCGACTTCCGGGACCGGGGCTACCTGCGGATGTCAAAGGAGGGGTGATCCCCCGTCGGGACGCCCTCCTCCATGTCCACCATGTCCACCACGGCGTTGGGGATGTCCGACTGGCAGAACTCCAGCAGCTCGCCCACCTTGTGCCTGTCGCCCTCGACCCAAGCCTCGACCCGGCCGTCCGGCAGGTTGCGTACCCATCCTTGGAGACCCAGGGACCGCGCCTTCCGCTGGGTGTTGGCACGGAAGTATACCCCCTGGACCCTGCCGGTGAAGAGGAGGCGGACACCCACGCCATCGCCCTCTTGTGTTGCGCTCATGTGATGGAACCCTCGATGGCACTAGAATGCGGATGCCTTGTATATCTCGGTTCCGTCCTTGAAGACGCGGATGACCGAGGAGGAGGAGACGACCACGGCGATGGCATCGGTCATCTTGGTTATTGACGCGGCGGCGATGTGACGTCCTCCGAGTCCCCCCTGTAGATACACGTCCCACGTGTACGACAGGTACCTGCCCGCCGATTGGGCCACCCCCTTCTCGTCTATGAGGGTGGCCCCGTCCATCTGGGCGTAGGCCTTGATGGTATGCCAGTTCGAGTGGGTCCAGATCTCCTTCTCCTTCTCGGGGTGACCCTGGAAGGGGTTGATGATGCGGGGACGGGAGTTGCGCAGCACCGCCTCGGTGTCGCCCACCACCAGCAGTGCCCCGACGTGGGCGCCCTCCCGGCCCTCCCTGGCGATCTGGAAGGCCAGCTGTATCACGTACTCCATCAGCTCCACGGGGACCCGCTTGCCCACGTCGGCCTTGAGGTGGGCCAGACCGACCTCCTTGAAGTCGTACACGAAGGTGCACTCTATGCCGGCGCGCACGATGCACATCACCCTGTCATTGACCGAGATGAAGCCCTCCAGGAAGGCTCGCTCCACCAGCTCCTTGGCCAGGTCGAGCACCCCCAGCCCCATTTCGGCCTTGAGGGCGACACGGGTGTGGAGTATGTTCCGTTCCTTGAGCAGGTCCAGGATATGCTGGCTGGAGGTCCCGACGATGAGGGGGGTGCCCTGGAGCACGGGCATCATCTCCTTGACGAACTCCAGGTCGTTGGTCAGGACGTAGACCACCGTGGGTCGTTCCCCGGTGATGAGCAGCTTGCAGGCGGAGGTGAAGGTGTACATCGCGTCCGGACACCCGAACGGACCGTGCGATATTAGACCTTTCCCTCGCACCACTGGCGGGTGCCCTTCCGGAGCGTCGACCGTTACCTTTTTCCCCAAGACCGCTCATTGGGGAGAGATACCGGGGCGAGAACGATGAAGGTGGTCCTCCTCAGATACACCCATGACCCAGACAGGGTCTGCGCGGCTGCCGCTGCATCCTGCTACTCAGCCGACGGCGCGTCGGAGCTCCACGAGAGCCTGTCGGACAAGAAGGTGCAGAGGCTGCTACACAATACCGTGGGCAAGGGCCACCACAGCGTGGTCGAACATGCTGTCTTCACCTTCTCCATAGAGGGCGTGAGCCGTTCCCTCACCCACCAGCTGGTGCGTCACAGGATAGCGTCGTACTCCCAGCAGAGCCAGAGGTACGTCCGGATGGACAGGGCCGAGTACGTTACCCCTCCCGAGGTGGAGAAGGTCCCGGGGGGGAAGGAGGCCTTCGACGCCATCGTCGAGGGGACCTGGGAGGTGTACCACCACCTGGTCGAGCAGGGGGTGCCCGAGGAGGACGCCCGCTACGTCCTGCCGAATGCCGCCATCACCAGCATCACCGTCACTATGAACGCCAGGGAGCTGATCCACTTCTTCCGGCTCCGATGCTGCCTCCGGGCCCAGTGGGAGATACGGAGGGCAGCCCTCAAGATGCTGGAGGAGTGCAAGCGGGTCGCCCCCGTGATCTTCGCAGACGCGGGACGTCCCTGCCTCACGGGACCCTGCCCCGACGACGCAGCCGATTGCCCCCTCTACCCGGGTCCGTACGGGCTCCTCAAAGAGGGGCGAAAAGACCCCCCGGGAGGGGCCTAGAATCGGGTCGGAAAATCGGGAAAGAATGGGGTCGGATTCGGGGGTAGCCAGCATCCCCGATTTTGTGTCACTGAAGGGTGGTAGAATATGCAAACACTTATATAGACAACTCTCTATACCACATTCCGGCTCCCATCCAAAGGGGATGGGTAATACCAGGATATGGTTCCTGGACGCCGATAATGTCAGAAAAAAACTATTCGCTTCTGGGGGCGAAGCCAAATGAAGAAAGGTCTCGCAGTACTAATCGTACTCATCATGTCGATGGGCTCCTTGGCCGCCGCTCTGGACCCGATCCTCCCTGCCGGAGAACCCCAAGGTCAGAGCATCCAAGCACCCTTTACCGTACCTAACAATGACGATAGCATCCTCGAGCCCACGGACGCTCTGGAGGTCGAGAACGATCCCATGCAGGGGTACCTGGAGACCCTGAACCCCGACGGTCCCAGGCCTCCATTGCCCCCTCTGCCTGGTGGAGACAAGGAGATCCCCATCGTCACCTGGACCGACTGCGTGCTGTTGTACGAGGTCGACGACGAGTGGCTCCCGCTCCCTAGCAGGGAGGACATCATCGCCGGCATCGTGGAGCCCGTGACCTTCGAGAACGCCAGCGTCCACGAGATCCATGGCAAGCTCTTCGAGACCATCGTCGACGATAACACCACCTACTACGACGACATCGGCATCGACACTGTGCCCATCGAGGTCGAGTTCGACGGCGCCCCTGTTGCCATGACCCCCGGGAACACCGGCAACAACACCACCGTCATCGAGCCCTTCATCGACTCCGGCAACGGCACCTTCCAGTTCCTCCTCGATGTCAACAAGGAAGCGGCCGAGTACGAGATGGTCGTGCACTTCGGCGGATGGCCCCAGACGGGTACGATGATCTACAAGGAACTGACCTACAGGGCCGTCATCTACGTCAACCATCCCGCCATCATAAACGTCGACGTCACCCCCGAGTCCGTGACCGTGGGACAGCCCATCACGATATCAGGCAATCTCGCGGACGACACTGGACGGACAATAAGCAGTGTCGGTCTGCAGCTCAAGTTCGACAACGTGCTCCTGGGCGCGACCTCCGACGGCTTCTACCTCGACGACGTTCGTGTCTCTGGCACCGACTTCTTCGACAACTTCGAGGACGACGAGGCCGCGGAGTGGAACACCTACACCGCCCCCGGCAGGGGAGTGGCGAACCAGTGGGAGCGGGGCAGCCCCGGCGGCTCCTTTGGTCCCCTGGCCCCTCACTCAGGTTCCAACCTGTACGGCACCAACCTGGACGGCAACTACGACCGTGGGGCATGGTCCTTCCTGGTGACCCCGCGGCTCAATTTCACCGCGGACGAGGAGTATGTACTGTCCTTCTGGTCATGGTGGTCCGTGTACTGGGAGGAGGACTACACCTACGTCATGGTGTCCGTCGACGGCGGCACCAGTTGGGACGAGGAGAACGCCCTCTACTTCATGAGCAACCAGCTCATCAGCGGCGACTGGAACTACTACGAGTTCAACGTCACCCGCTACGTGGGCTCCGACAACGTGATGATCGCCTTCGCCTTCTTCAGCATCGACAAGACCCTCGATGTGAGGACCGACGGCACCTTCGCATTCCAATTCACCATACCCATGACCACCACCGCCAGCGAGCACATGGTGAGCGTGGTCTTCAAGGGTTCCCTGCTGTTCAGGCATGGTCAGTCCACTAAAAAGGACGGGGAAATCGATGTCAAGCGCATCACCCACTTCGAGTTCGAGACCAACGCCTCGAGGAAGGTGGGTCACAGGAACAACCCCGTCAAGCTGGTGGCGTACCTCAAGGACAACATGAACGAGGTCCCCCTGATGAACATCGAGGGTCACGCGTACTTCTACCAGGTCACCATATACTGGGACCCGACCTGGGCCGTGGACGACGGTGACGGTGATCGTGTCGGCCCCCCGCGGACCATGGACAGGGACAGCGGCGAGGTCTCCATCGGCTACGTCGTGAAATGGGACCAGATCCTGGGACCCGCCAACGTCACGTTCCGCTTCCCCGGCGACGACTACTACACCGCGGTGCAGGAGAAGGACATCTACTACGTCAAGGCCGAGGTGTACGTCGACCTGCCCGAGAAGGAAGAACTTCAGGGCTTCCGTGGCCAGACCCTTGACATCCACGGAGAGCTCCGGGTGCTTCCCGACCAGTCCACCGAGGACCAGCAGATGGGAGACCCGGTGTCCGGCGAGTTCCTCAAGATCTTCTGGGCCGGCACGCCCATCGGTAACCGCAGGACCAGCTTCGACGGCACCTTCTCCGTCGCCTACCTGATACCCTCCACCCACGAACTGGGCGACGTCCTGGTCACGTTCAAGTACGAGGGTCAGTCCCTCTACGAGCCCATCACCGAGTACGCCAACTACACCGTGGTGTCCGAGACGTTCATCACACTGGAGGACCAGAAGGTGTACAAGGGAGAATGGGTGTACATCAACGGCACGTGCAAGGACGACAAGGGTCAGCCCGTAGCCGCCATGCCCATCTACATCATCTGGAAGCGGGCCCCCGAGATCGGCAGGGCCACCTCCAAGACCGACGGGACCTTCTCCCTCCAGTACTTCATACAGTACGAGGACAAGGTCGGCAATATATCCGTCATCGCCCGCTTCAAGGGCACGAAGATCTACCTTTCCAACGAGACCACCGCCACCTTCACCATCAAGGTGCACACCATCCTGGAGCGGCGTGACAGGTCCTTCAACCTGATCCGCGGCCAGCAGGTGCAGATCTCCGGCAAGCTCTACGAGGACTGGGGCGGCTTCCGAGGCGTCGAGGTCCAGAGGGAGATCATCACCCTGCTCATCGACGAGATCGTGGTGTCGTACAAGCGCACCGCCTTCGACGGTTCCATCACCTTCACCGCACCCATAGAGCCCGACAAGTTCGGATACGGTGAGGTGGGCCTGGTGCTGGACTTCAACGGAACCGACTTCTACGAGCCGTCGCGGAACACCACACACGTGGTCATCAAGGCCAACTCGGTGATCACCTTCGCCGAGTTCCGCGTTGACGGCGAGCTGTTCGACCCCATGTTCGAGATCGTCTATAAGGACGACGAGACCTATGGTCGCATCCTGCTGCAGGATGACAACTTCCAGCCCATCCCCAACGGCAACGTGTCCGTATACTACAAGGACGAGGGGCAGAGGGCCCGCAAGCGGCTCATCAAAACGGGCCTGACCGATTCCCAGGGCTACTTCGAGTTCAACTGGACCTTCAAGGTCAACACCATCGGGAACAAGACCTTCATCGCCGAGTACGACGGCCTGGCGATGGACACCTTCCTGAAGGCCGAGGACCTGGTCATCCTGCCCGTCGAGGCGGAGTACAACGTCACCTACGACGTGCCTCCGCCCACGATCAAGCAGATCCCTTGGTACGTCTACGCTATCATCGGCTTGGTCCTTGTGGCTGCCGTCGTTGGCATCGTCTGGAGCAGCGTCTACTACCGTCGGCGCAGGCAACTCAAGAGGATGCAGCGGATCATCCGGAGGGCGGCCGACAGGCTGGTGGCCGGCAATGTATACTCGGCCACAATCTTCCGTGCATACAGGGAGATGGCCCACGCGCTGCGCGCCTACGGGCAGCTGCGGAGGGACTCTGAGACCTTCCGCGAGTTCGAGGACGCGGTCCGCGAGGCCCTACCCATCGACGAGGACAGCCTGGACGACTTCCTGACCGTCCTCGAGGAGGCCCGTTACTCCGAGCACGACATCGGCGAGAACGAGAAGGACAGGGCCATCAACGCGCTGCGCGGCGTGCAGAGCAGCATCGAGAGGATCCTCCTGACCGACGAGCAGATCGCCCAGATCAGCCGCGGTGGAGCCGAACCCGGCGCAGTCATCGAGGCCGAGATCATCGTGGCCGAGGGTGACGCCCGGCCGGTACCGCCCAAGGGAAAGCCTCCCGCATCCGGCGGCGGCGATACCGCGGTCGCACCACCCAAGGGACCTGAGGAGTGAGGGACCACCACACAACCGACTGGACCAAAAGATAAAAGAGCAAAGACACGATTGAGGGACGCATCATGTGGAAGAAAATAATCGCTTTAATCGTTTTCCTCATAATCGCCATCGGGGTGCCGGTCTACCTCCTGGTCAAGGATGACCCATCGATCCAGCACTACGACCCATACGGCGATGGACCCACCGACCTGAATATCTTCACCGAGGCGCTCGAGAGCCCCGATAACATCGCCAAGTACGAGACCCGGAGCATCGTATCCTCCCCCGTCCTGCTCAAGGGCATCAAGGACCCCGAACAGACCTGCTACATTGTGGTAGGGGTCGACCGGGAGTACCGCAAGGAGGAGATCAACGTCATAGAGAAGTTCGTCCGCGAGGAGGGTGGGAAGGCCATCATCATGGACGACTTCGGATCGCCCAACGCGCTTTCGGAGAAGTTCGGCGTGTTCTTCTACGGGAAGCCCATGTGGGACGACATCAACATGACCGGTCCCCGGAACATCAAGAACATCTCGTTCCCCGTGTTCGAGTTCAAGCTGGGTCTCCAGCCTCATACGGTCGTGATGAACGGCCCCACGGGCCTGACGACGTACAACACCAAGAACGTGGAGTACATCGCCAACGGCTCGGAGAAGTCCTACGTGGACCTGGACGGCAACGGCCGCATCAACATCGGTGACAAGAAGGGCAACATCCCTGTCATCATCGAGCTGCGGTTCAACGAGTCCAACGGGCGCATCGTCTTCATCGCCGACGCCGACGTCGCCACCGACGACATGCTCAAGTACAATCCGCTCAACAAGATCTTCATGATCTCGCTGGTCAACAAGATCATGGACAAGAAGGACAGCCTGATACTGTTCGATGAGAGCCGTCACGAGCATGTGCCCAGCCAGGAGCTGTTGTACAAGAACGTGGAGACCGTGGCCGTCATGACCAGCTGGATCTGGCCGACGCTCATGACGCTGGCATCCATGCTGGTCATCTTCGGTCTGGTGGTCTACAGCTCCCCGGACAAGGTGAGCTGGATCCACCGCTTTGACGTGTCCACCTTCACCAGGAGGGCGCATCCGCCGGAGAGGCTGGGAGAGCAGACAGCACGGGCGCGGGAGGCGTTCATGCTAAAGGTCAGGATGATGTACAGCTACTCCCACGAGGAGATGGCCGTGCTGACACCCGACCAGCTACGGGCCATGATCAAGGACAAGGACCTGGCGGAGCTGGCCCTCAATCCCAGCCAGAGCTGGACCCAGCAGGAGCTGCGCGTCCTGATCCAGCGCGTTAAGGAGTGGGGCGCCGACTGATGTAGCACTATAACGATCACACAACACAGGAAAGATAAATCCAATATAAACAAAGGAAGTGGGGAAAAATGGATAAGAGAGCGAAATTGCAGGACGAAGGGCCTGCTGCTGGCGGAGGCGGAGCTCCGGCTCCTAAGCCAGCGGGCGCTCCACCGGCAAAGCCAGCCCCCGCGGCTGCACCCCGTGCCGCCCCCAAGGCGGGCGGCGCCACGCCGGAGGAGATATCCTTCGTGGCAAACTCGGTCAAGGCCATTCTCGGTGAGGTCTCCAAGGCTATCATCGGGAAGCATGAGGTGATGACCAAGGTTGCCATCGGAATCCTTGCGAACGGACACATCCTC
Source organism: uncultured Thermoplasmata archaeon (assembly GCA_965369625.1). Taxonomy (GTDB): domain Archaea; phylum Thermoplasmatota; class DTKX01; order DTKX01. The sequence continues at coordinate 52,625 of CBDUQW010000012.1, forward strand.
TTCGAGGATTTCCCCGGTCTCGCAAAGACCCTGATGGCGATGACCTTCGCGGACTGTCTGGGTTGCACTTTCAAGCGCATCCAGTTCACTCCCGATCTACTGCCTACGGACATCACTGGCACGTACATCTACGACGAGAAGGACAACGAGTTCAAGTTCAGGCCCGGCCCGATCTTCACGAACATCCTCCTCGCCGACGAGATCAACCGTGCGCCTCCCAAGACCCAGGCGGCACTCCTCGAGGCAATGCAGGAGCGCCAAGTGTCGATCGAGGGTGTGACGCACAGGCTGCCTCGTCCCTTCCTCGTGCTTGCGACCCAGAACCCCATCGAGCAGGAGGGTACCTATCCCCTGCCCGAGGCTCAGGTCGACAGGTTCATGATGAAGATGTCCGTTGGATATCCCAACCGGGCAGACGAGAAGGAGATCCTCATCCGCCGTGAGCTGCGGCGGAAGGACGAGGTGGACGTCGAGGTCGTGTGCTCGCCCGAGAAGGTCATCCAGATGCAGTCGATCATCGAGAAGGTCCACGTGGATCCCGCGATCATGACCTACATGGTAGAGATCGTGACCCGGACCCGTGAGGACCCTCGTGTGCTGGTCGGTGCGTCCCCCCGTGGATCGCTGGCTCTGTTCAAGCTCTCCCGCTCTCGTGCGGTGATCTTCGGCCGCGACTACATCATTCCGGACGACATCAAGGCCATCGCCCACTCCGGTCTGCACCACAGGCTCATCCTGAAGCCAGAACCCCGTATCCGCGGTGTGCTGGCACAGGATATCCTGAACAAGATCCTTGCCGAAGTACCTGTGCCCGCGGTGTAGAACATGTGGACCAAGAAGGGATGGCTGTACCTTAGCCTAGGGGTAACCCTGGCGTTCCTGGCACTAGTTGTCAGGAGTACGGCCTTAATGGTGCTGAGCGTAATGCTCCTCTCCACTATCTTGGTCACCCAGTTCTTCTCCCGCCTAGGGAAGATTGCCAGCATGCGACAGCTGTCCTCGGAGAAGGTCTTCGAGGATGGCGTGATCACGGTGGACCTGGCCCTGATCAACAAGGGTGGAAGGACCGGCTTCCTCGAGATACGGGACAAGCTACCACAGCAGATCCAGATCGAGGAGGGCACCAACTACCTCATCATCGACCTCAAGCCCAACGAGAGCCTGAGGATGAAGTACAAGATCAAGGCGCCCATCCGCGGCATCTACGAGTTCGGCCCCGTATCGCTCCGAGCACAGGATGTGTTCAACATCTTCTACAAGGAGCTGGAGCTGGATCTGGTGGACAACATCACCGTGTTCCCCCTCGTGTACGACATCAAGGACCTGCCGATCAAGTCGCGGACGCCGAAGCTCTTCCCCGGGGCCTCCAAGGTCAAGCAGCCTGGCCCCGGTTCGGAGTTCTTCCTCATCCGCAACTACGTTCCCGGCGACCCCTTCAAGAACATCAACTGGAAGGCGTTCGCCAGGACCGGGATACTCCTGGTCAACGAGAAGGAACGCGAGGCGGTCTCGGACATCGTGATAATGCTGGACTCCCGTGCCACATCAGGGACGGGAACCATCGGTCACAACGCCCTCATCTACGGCAGCCGTGCGGCGGCGACGCTCACCAACTTCTTCATCAAGCGCCGTGACTCCGTCGCCCTCATCGTCTTCTCGGACAAGTTGCTTTCCATCAAGCCCTCCCAGGGCTCGAAGCAGCTCTACGAGATCCTGACGGCCCTGGCAGGCGCAGAGCCCGCGGGGGACCTGCCGTTCAAGGGTGTGGTCGAGGTGTCCTCCCCCTACATGCCCCGGCGCAGCCCGGTGATCATCATCACGAACCTCGATGGCGACCCATCGGTCGTGGAGGCCGTGTCCGAGCTCCGTACCTTGGAGTTCGACATTGTCCTCCTGACCCCCAGTTCCATCGCGTTCGAGCTGATGGCCCGCAAGCGTCTCGAGGCTGGCGTGGAGAGGAGCTTGGAGTACGAGGTCCTCCGCCTGGAGAGGGATGTCATGATCCAGGACCTGCGTGGATACGGTGCCAGCATCGTCGAGTGGGACCCCAAGGTCCCGCTGCTCGCGATCCTGATGAGCGCCGCACAGTCGATCGGCGGCGCCTCCGACTTCGATCACCGAGGAGGTGATTGGTCATGACCGGAGAGGCACCCCCCAAGCCCGTGGCTCCGAAGGCGCCACCCGCGCCCCCCAAGCCTCAGCAGCCCCCCCAGAGACAGACCCCGGCCTCGGTCGAGGCAGTGGCTGCCGGGGCTGCCGGGGACGTTTCGGGCTTCGAGGCACCCTCCCTGGTCATGGACCAGGACGAGCTGGACGCCAAGGTCACCGTCAACGTCGAGAGCGTGTTCTCCGAGATCTTCATGGTGAAGGTCCTGGGGTCCCTCTTCTTCGTGCTGGCGGGCGTCCTGGCCTTCCTGCCACCGATCCTGGCCGGCGAGGAGATCATCGACGTACTACCGTCCATGGTACTAGGGATCGTCGGCATGGTGTTGGGTATCGTCGGCTTCTTCGTGCGTTCCATGAGGAAGTGGATGATGATAGTGGCTCCTGTCCTGCTGATCGCCGCTGTGGCGGCCAGGCCCCTCACTTCCGCCATCGGGTCGCTCGACCTTATGGAGATTATCCTTGGCCTGGCATTCGCCGTCACGTGGTTCCTCGCCATAGAGTATCTCCACGCCCTTTCCAGGTTCGTGGAGGTCGGCGAGATGGCCATCAAGAGGAGGCTCACCAACTTCAACCTGTCGGGAGTGGTCAAGCACTTCCTGGCCTGGGGCTTCCTTATGCTGGCGATCTGTGTGGGCGTGACCCTGGGCGTGTTCGGACTGGTGCCCCTGTTGGGCAATACCCTCTGGGCCTTGTTGGCCGTGGGGGGTCTGCTCATCCTCGTGGGCTCTCTGGGAACCATCTACCTGCTCACGCAGGGCAACATGGGACCCGGCCTGCTCTTCGGCTTGGCCACCTACGTCCCTGCCGTAGTCATCATCATCGCGGCCTTGTTGTTCGCGGGTGGGGACGGCGGTGGGATCGGTGACTCGGCAGAGCTCTGGTCCGTCTACGGCATCGCACTCGCCTCCGCGATAGTCTTCACCCTGATGGCTCTGGTCCTCACGGTGTGGTACACCTTCGTGGAAGGCACGGCCAAGGTGGAGAAGGTGGAATACTCCCGCGAGAAGCTCCAGGAGATGCTGGCCTCCGGCCAGGTCCTGGACCTCGAGCAGGAGTTACCGGCTTCGGCTGGTGGCGAACACGTCTAGCTAGACCAGGCTGGACCATGAACTCGGGGCGGGTCCGACCCGTCCCGGGCCCCCCATTTTTTCTTTTTCATGCGACCTTCCAGTATCTCCGCAGGATTCCTAAGAAAAGAAGAACATCAGTAACCATTGGTGCAT
>CBDUQW010000013.1:0-51949 GCA_965369625.1 uncultured Thermoplasmata archaeon
CTATTTCTGTTGGCCCCATTGAATCGACTCAGCAACGACTTCTGGACAGTCCCCCATAATAATGCGCTAGTCCAGCAGGTATAAAGGACCCAAGATACGACCTGATCGCAGACCCCCTAAAGGTAGGGCTCCAAACCCTTCTCGGCCTTCAGGAAGGGGATGTAGAGGAGGGCGGTGCTCAGCACCTTGACCTCGTACGAGATGTTCTGGAGGACGCCTGGCTTCTCCGCCTCGAAGGTGAGGATCATGAAGTCCGCCAGCGCGCTGGCCTCCCCCTCCTCGACGTTGACGGCCCACCGTTCGTAGGAACCGAAGGTGGTGGCGGGATGGAAGCGCGGGGGGTTCATCGTGAAGGTGGAGGCCCAGTGCTTGTAGGTGTTGGGGTCCCAGTCCACCCCCGGGACGAAGATGTGCAACCTCCCCCCCTTGCCATCCTTGCCCATGAGTTTCCTCATGAACCAGCCCCCCTCGGAGCTGGAATGGAAGATGGTCACGTTGGAATCCAGCACCCAGAAGGGGATGAACACCAGGGAGGACGGGGGCACGTCGGCGGTCCTCGGGGTGGCGATCTGGTAGGCCAGCTCCCTGGTGCCACGGTCGTCCCGGGTGTGCATGACACCGCACTGGCACACGAAGACCAGGTCAGCCGTCTTACCCTCGATGGCCTGGCCGCATGAGGGGCACTTGACGGGGGTGAGGTACACCGGCATCAGGCCCACCTCATGCCCGGTATGTACTTCCTGAAGGAGGCCCTGTATGGCTTCTCTATGTCCCCCTCCGTCACCTCGGACCCGTGACGGAAGAACAGGAACCCCATGATGAATATGATGGTGCCCACCACGATGCCGAGGACGCCGCCCTCGGGCGCCCATGGCAGTATCCTGGCCGAGAGGCCGACCACGGTCCCACCTATGGCGCATCCCAGGACGAGGGCGATGCTCTGGTAGATCGGGTCGCCAGGCGCCCTCCCCGACAGGCTCTTTCCGTCCACGCCGTCCAACGTCGCGAAGTAGGTCCTCCCCCTGTAGGTGTATCGGCACATCCAGATGGGATAGAACGTGAGGACCAGGAAGTGGGGGAGGACGTGCACCCTCTGGAATGTGACATTGGGAACGTTGGTACTGGCGATGGCATCCCTCCTTATTCCCTCGATGGCCTCCTTCCTCGCGTCGTCCGGCGAGGACGTGGCCTCGAAGGTGGGGATGTCACCCTCCTCGTGAGGGATGGCCTGGCCATAGAGTCCCGGGAGCCTGTTGACGCCGATGTCCCCGGGGTCACAGGCTATCTTGGACCACTCGAAGTCCCGGAACACCATCTTCTCCATGTACACCCTCTCGGTCCTGGTGTGGCCGTTCTTGTCGGTGCGACGCTCCTCCCTGTAGCCGCAGACCCACCCCGCGGCCCGGGCCCGCAGGCGCCAGTAGGGGATGTAGATGGGGTACACCTCCGTCACATGGGCCTGCTGGGGAAGGTCCCGGGCCTTGAGTCCCTTGTCGAACCACTTCGCCAGCTCCGCCTCGACCTTGGAATCGTCCAAGGTGTTGCGGACCATGATGGTGTACACGCCCCTGTCCCCGCTGATGGAGAGGAGGGATTGGCAGTAGGGGCACGCGATGGTCCGCTGGCCCTCCACGCTGGACACGCTGCCCCCGCAGCTGGGGCAGTTGAGGTTCAGCGAGATACCCTCAGCGGACATGCACGGCCCTCCTTACCTCACATCTTCTTGGCAACGTAGTATCCTCCGAACAAGAGGGCCGGGACCGCCACTCCCAGCAGGACCCCTCCCATGACCGGGTTGTCAAGGATCACGAGGCCGGCGATGAGACACACGATGAAGCCTCCCACACCCACGAGGTAGTAGCCCGCCGCCTGGCGTGGGGGGAAGTCCCCGACGAAGACCTCGCCAGAGGAGCCATCGATGATGGCGGTGTACCTCCTGTCCCGGTACACATAGTCCACCACGTATAGGGGAAAGTACACCAGGGCCTGCTCCTTCGGCTTCCCCGGGAGGGTGTCCATGTAGGCCAGCATCTCGATGTTGGGCTGCATCAGCTCCTTGCCACTGTGATCGTACTTCTGGTCGAAGACCTGCAGGTCCCCAGGAGGGACCTTCAGGCTGTGGAGGCCAGGCAGCGTGGTGGACCTGGCAGGCTGCACCAGCACCAACTCTCCCCTGTCCGTGTCCCTGCGGAACATGAACACCGGGAAGTAGCTTCCCTTGAAGGTGGTCACCCTGTGGGTGGCCTCCAGGTCCTTGGCCCTTTCCGAACCGGCGGCCCATCGCCTGAAGACGCCCTGGGCGTCGGCCTCGTTGAGCTGGAAGGGGAGGATGTAGTAGAAGCCGGCACCCGACTTGTCCACGTAGATCTGGGATTCGCAATACTGGCACCTCAGGAACTTGGCCCCCGCGTCCAGCTCGTTGGGGGCGCCGCACTTTGTGCATTTGATGGTTGCCGTCCCATCCCTCCTGATCGCCTATCCAAAGGAACCCTGCTTCATCACAACGTGTGACCGCATCCTGGGCAGAACTTGTCCCCTGCCTCCACGGGCTTGCCACAGCTGGGGCACTCTCCGGTGCCCATATTCGCGCCGCAGTCCCCGCAGAACTTGTCGCCCGCGTCGACAGATGCCCCGCAGCTCGGGCAGTTCGCGCCCTGAGCCTCGCCACACTGGGGGCAGAACCTGGTGCCGACGGGGATCATCGCCTGGCACTTGACACAGGCGACCGTCGTGCCGGGAGCGCCCGCTGGGGTCTGACCTCCCCCGCCACCTTGGCCCCGGGCCACGGTGTCCATCATCATGTAGCCCATTCCCGCGCCTGCTCCCAGACCGACGCCCATGCCTGCGAGACCGCCCCCGCCGCTGGGGTTCTCGGCGGCAGCCTCCAGGGCGGAGCCGGTCTTGAGGGTCATGTAGTCGGTCCCGGTCACCTGCATGGCGGACCGGGTGTCCACCGCCTTCTGGACCTCCTCGGGCATGCTGACGTACAGGCCCGACAGCTTCTGGATCTCGAGGCCGTACATCTCGTAGTGGTCCACGGCCCTGTCCAGGACGAACTGCTCGATCTCGGTGAGCTTCGATGCGATGTCCGTGACGCCCATGCCGCGCTCCTTGAGGTCGCCCAGCACGTCGTAGATGAGGACGACCATCTGCTCGCGGATGCGGGCCTCCACCTCGGCGGCGGTGCTGATGTTGAGGGTCCCCACGAACTGGTTGATGAAGTTCTCAGGGGCGATGACCCGGTACCGGAACTCGCCGAAGAGGCGCAGGTTGACGATGCCGAAGTCTGGGTCCTTGAACGGGTAGGCTTGCTTCGAACCGTACTTGCCGTCGAAAGCCTTCTTCTGTAGCCAGACCAGCTCGGCCCGCTGCCGCACACCCGAGAGGGCCTCGACAATCCTGCCCACGATGGGCGCGTTGATCGAGGTCAGGGCGTACCTGTCTGGCCGGTCGATGTAGGAAAGGACCTTGCCGTCCCGGTAGAACACCGCGAACTCGTCCTCGCGCACCACGATGTTGTCGTTGAGCTTGATGTTGCGCGGGACCCTGTACATTATCACGCCCCGCTTCTGCGCATCCGTCCAGTGGAAGGTTTCCGCTCCAATGAGGCTCATTCTCCTTCACCTCCTCAAATGTTGTAGATGCCCGCGATGCGCGGGATCCGCTCCTCGAATGCGTTCTCGAACTGCGTCAGCTGCGTCCTGATCCCCCGGAGCTCCTCGGTGGTCCCGGGCTCGTCGCCCTCCTGGACCCGGGTCAAGAGGTTCGCCTTGGCCTCGTCGAGGGCCTTGATCGAGCTGATCATCGACGAGTCGTACTCGTACAGCCTGTTGAGCTCCTCCTCCTCTATCCTCACGGCGGGTGAGAAGCCGGTGTAGCCCTGCTCCGCGTGCCTGACCTTGCCCTCAAGGGTCCGTACCTTGTTGATGAGGGACGCGATCCGATCGATGTTCTCGGTCTGGTAATCCTCCAGCATCAGGTGTCTGGCCTCCTCCAGGCCCTCGCGGACCCTGATGAGGTTGTCGGCCATCTGGAGCCTGAGGATGCTGTCGGCGGCCCGGATGTCCTCCCGCTTGCGGTATCCTCGAAAACCGGGTGTGAACATCTGGATAGTCTTTAATAGCCCACGGTCCTCCTCGACCGTCTTTCTGATGTCATCCATCCGCTATCCCGTCCAATATCGTCGATCACCCCTAGATGGCCAGCCCTCCGAGGTAGGTGGGCACCCCATGGCCCAGGGGCACGTGAAATAAGGTGCGATGCGGTATATAATACCTCCGAGCCTGGCCTTGGCCAATGCCGCTGGACAGCGCCACCATCACCTGCCGCGGCGGACGAGGACCACCATAAGGACGACGCCGATGATGAGGATGATGAGGATGTTGACCCACCAGTTTCCACTGGAGGGCTCGGGAGGCGAGATGTTCATCTCCAGGGTGAGCACCTGTTCCCTGTCAAGGTCCCTCGGGGTGGACCTGAAGGTCTGCCCGTACCCCTTCCACTCGACCTCCAACAGGTGGGGGTTCTCGGCGTCGTTGCCGTCGGGGCTCCCCACGGTGTACGTGGACATGTAGGCGTTCTTGATGAGGCCGTCGGCCCCCGTGACCCCCTCGGTGAACACGTCGCCCGAGGCACCTGATAGGGTCAGGTTCGCCCCCTCCAGGGTCTCCCCCTTGTCGTCCACGACCCGGACCGAGATGGTCGCCAGGTTCACGGCGTACGACTCGTTGTCGGAGGTGATGACCTCGATCTTCGATATCGGCGTGCCACCGTTGAAGCGGGGACGGCTGTCCTTCCGGAGGAAGATAGTGGCATCCTCCGGGTGGGTCACGTCCATCCCTCGGAAGAGGGGGTTGCTGCCCCAGTAGCACTCGAACATCTCGGCGGTGGCGGGACCGAAGGAGCACCCGATGACGGTGGCGTTGCCCCCCTTGGCGAAGCTCAGGTGGTGGTAGTTGTCCTCGAAGTGACAGCCCTGCACCGTGGGTGTGACGTTCTCGTAGCAGTAGATGCCGACAACGTTCTCCAAGAAGGTGCAGGACGTGGCCCTGCCCGTGGCCCCCGTCTCCCACTCGAGGCCGAGCACGCTGTTGTTCACGAAGTCGCACTCGGTGACCTCCAAGACGGCATCGCCCCTGGCCAGGACCCCGTAGCGGTTCTGGGTGAAGGTGCAGTGGTCCAGCACGGCGGTGGCAGAGCTCACCAGCAGGGCCGTGTCGGCCCCCTGGAACACCGCGTACGAGAGGGTGTGCTCGATGTCCTCGGAGGTGGAGACGAGCCTCAGGTCGGCCCAGTAGTCCGCCTCGATGGGCCCGGTGGTGTTGGGGACGAAGAGCACGGGGGAGTCGACGGCGCCATGGACCTGCAGCTCCCCCTTCACCTGGATGCCCACCTTCTCGTCGAGCTGGACGACCACGCCCGCCTCGATGACCAGGCGCTCGGAGGCGTCTATCTCTATCGACCGGTTGAGGATGACGGGGCTGTCGGCGGGGGTCCATCGGACCTCGGTCAGGTCCTCGGGCGCTGCCGTGACCGTGCTGGGCATGATGGAGAGGGCGAAGCCCGGGAGCAGGAGGGCCGAGGCCAGAAGGATGACGGCCATCGACCTGTTGTATCGACCTCCCAAGGCGATCCCTCGACGGTCCCCTCGATGGCCCAGAATGCTATTAGAACCTTCGGAGGTGACCCCGTCCTCAACCGTAGGAGCTCTCCAGGTGGTCGAGGATGCCCAGAAGCTCTGCCTTGAGGTCGTCATCGGCCACCTTGTTGCCTATCTGGACCTCCAGAACGTGTATCCTGGAGGAGATCATGTTGCTGTTGTCATCGTCGATGGCGTCCAGCAGGTCGTCGAACATGCCGGAGATGTGCTCCTGGGCATTGGCGTTGTCGAAGGAGGTCGTCGGGGCCTCGTCCACCAGGTCCTGGGCGTCCTCGGTCACGGAGGCCGTGGTGGCGACGGTCACCGTCGTAGTGGCGGTGGTGGAACCGCCGTCGTTGTCCGTCACCGTGAACTTCACGGTGTAGGTCCCCGAGGCGGTGTAGGCATGGACCACGGATGTGCCCGAGCCGGTGCTGCCGTCGCCGAGGTCCCAGCTGTATGTCAGCGTGTCGGTCGTGCCCTTGTCCGTCCCCGTGCCGACGAAGGTCACGTTGTCGTTGGGGAGGATGGGGTCGCTCTCGCCCGTCGCCGAGGTGATGCTGGCGACGGGTGCCGCGTTGGTGACCGGGACGGTCATCGTCGTGACGTCCACGGCGCTGTCGTCATCGGTCACCGTGAGGGTGACGGTGTAGGTACCCTCGTCTGCGTAGGCGTGGCTCACCGAGATACCGGTCCCGGTAGAGCCGTCCCCGAAGGTCCAAGAGTACGTGAGGAGCGGTAGGTCCGAAGGAGTGTCAGTAGAGGTCACACCGAAGAAGCCGATGACATCGCCCTCCTCGGTGGTATGGTTCGACGTGATGCCCGCGGTGGGGACCACGTTCAGGACGGTGACGGTGCAGGTGTCAGTGTCCGTGAGCCCGTCGGCATCGGTCACCGTGAGGGTGGCGGTGTACGTCCCCTTCTTGGGATACGAGTGGGTGACGTCCTGGCCCGTGGCGGACTGCCCGTCTCCGAAGGCCCATGTGAAGGTGAGAGGTCCTCCACCCGGGTCAGAGCCCTGACCCTGGAAGCTCACCGTGGCGTCCTCGTCGACGGTGACGTCCTCCCCCGCATCGGCGGTGGGCGGATAGTTCAGGACCGTGATCAGTATGTTGTGGACGCTCATGGCGCCGAAGGCGTCGGTGAGGATCAGCGTGACCACGTACAGCCCGTCCTTCTCGTAGGTGTGCTGGGCGCTGTTGCCCTGGGCGTAGGCGCCGTCGCCGAAGTCCCAGTAGAACTCCCAGCTAGGCGTGCTCGAATTGGAGGAACTGTTGCTGGAGCTGGTCCCGTTGCCGAGGTCGAAGAAGAAGTCCAGGGTGCCATTGCCCGAGGAGCTCCCGGTGACCTCGATCAGCCGGCTCTCCATGAACGCGTAGTTGCTGACCGTCCAGTCGTCGTCGCGGACCACCAGCCTGACGATGTAGACCCCGGCATCCGCGTAGGTGTGGGTCACAACCTTGTTCTCCTTCGAGACTGAGGTGGCATGTCCGTCCCCGAAGTTCCACTCGTACGTCAGGAGTGGCAGGTCCGAGGTGGTGTCCCAGCTGGAGCTGCCGTCGAAGGTGACGGTCGTGCCCTCGTACACCGTCCTGTCGCCGCCCGCATCGGCGATGGGCCTCACGTTGAGGACCTCGACATAGATCGAGTCACTGTCGGAGATCCCGTCGGAGTCCGTCACCTTCAGCGTGACAGTGTAGTTGTCGGCCATGGTGTAGGTGTGGGAGGGCCTCTGCTCCGTCGAGCTGGTGCCGTCCCCGAAGGTCCAAAGGTACGAAAGACCCTTGGTGCCAGTGTACGACACGGCGGAGTTGATGGTGATCGCGGTGTCCTCCTGGGTCAACACGTCATCACCCAGGTTGACGAGCACCGTGCCCTCGCCGGCCGTGCCACCCGCGAGGACCAGGACGGAGAATGCCAGCAGGACCAAGGCTAGGAAAAGCTTGGAGAAGGAGATGCCGGGCCTGCTTCCGGATAGCATTCTGGGGACCCTCCGAGGTCAACGGGTGTTTGATACCGACCTGCAATGGCCGGTTTCGCGCGCGTGACTATCTTCGGCCGGGCGAGTATATAAAGGCGGACCGCTCGATTTTTCATACCGATTATCACGGTTGCTTCTAAGCGGTAATATTTACGGTAATATTACGGGACCGATATTGTAGGGCTCGGTCCCGTTCCCGGCGCAGGGCTCTCTCCCTTTCCTCCCGGCGGGCCGATATCGGGCGTTATCAAATATGGTAATTACCTGGCCCGAGGGGACGGGGGCGGATTCTCGTTCGAGCGCAGTACACACGAGGGGGCAGATCGGATCTGCACACGTCGAAAATGGGCGGCCCATATCGGCCCTGCACCCAGGTCAAGGGGTCCATCGAGGCTCAAGTACCGTCCGCATCGGCGATGGGGATGGTGATAGTTCCCTGCCGAGCGGCGGGTCCCTTGCCGTACTGGCGGTAGGCCAGGTCGAGGGCCTCGAGGGGCTTCCTCTGCTCTTCCACGGCCAGCCTGAGCGTCTCCCCGTTCCGCAGCTTGATGGTCATCGTGTCCCCCGCAACGCCCTTCTGGCGCTGGATGGACTCGATGTCATCGAAGTGGATGGTGAGGTTGCCGCCCCGGAACCCCTTGGGCATGACCACCCGGTTCTTGTAGATCTCCCAGCGGCTGGCGCGGGTCACGCGGCTCAAGGTCAGATGCAGGTTGGATATCATGGCTATCAGTACACCGAGGATGATACCCATCACCAGGTTGTAGTCCAGTGCGTAGAACAGGCCCGCACAGACCAGGATGGTGACCGCGGTGTTGAAGACCCAGGACATCTGGATGGCGCTGTTGAGCCTCAGCTTGAAGTTGTCGTCATCCTCCCTGTAGAGCAGGCGTGCCGACCCCACGTCGTCCGCGCCTGTACCCCAATCACTGATCTGCGACACCGACCAACCTCGGTCTTCCATGGGCCCGCGGATTTAAAAGCCTTGGGTCAGCGTCGTACCACTGGGTGGAAATCTCGACCGAAACACCATATACCTCCTCGCCATTGTGCCAGTTGGACGGAGCCAGAGGGCTGCCCCTGCGGTCTGGGCTATGTCACCGAGGATACCGCGATGAGGACCGCCATGGTGGTGGACGATGAACCCTTCCACAGGGAGCTTCTCGAGGTATTCCTCGGCACCATGGGCTTCACCCATGTAACGACCTGCGATGAACCGGCCAAGGCGATCCAGACCTACAGGCAGGCGGCACCGAAGCCCTCCATCATCATCATCGACCACCAGCTGGGGGACGCTGACGGCATGCGCCTCCTCCGTGACCTGGTGGCGGTGGACGACTCGGTCAGGGTCATCTTCTTCAGCCGCGATCCGGAGGCCGAGCGGGAATGCTACAAGGCGGGGGCGCTGGAGTTCGTGCGCAAGCCCTTCTCCATAGCCGAGGTGGGGCGGGCCGTCAACAGGGCGATGAGGCCCGGCGTGGTCAGCTGAGGAACGCCCTCGGGTGCTCAATCCTCGAAGAAGCCCCAGGACTGGAAGAGCAGGATGCCCATCTTGCGAACGGTGGAACGGATCTCCGGGTCCAGGACATCGGGGAGGTGCTGCCTCGCCGTCCGGTCCATCGAGTTGCGTAGCAGCACCATGACGCCGGGGACCACCCCGGCGTCGGTGGACGACGAGAAGAGGTCGATTATCCCCTTCTTGGGCACTACGGTGATGGAGGTGACCACGTTCCCTCCGCCGACGATGTCCGCGTAGAACCAGGCCTCCAGCTGGCTCGAGTCGTCGTCCTCCAGTTCCACGACGGTCTCGAAGTCCTCGGAGAGGATCTTGATGGCGGAGTTGAACATGTGCTCCCCCTCCATGTTGGGGGGGATGTAGAGGGCGTAGCGGTCCCTGAAGGCGGCCGGCTGCATCGCCAGCTCGAAGGCCCTCTCGGGCTCCACGGGGCCTCCCTTCACGAGGTCGATGGAATCGAGCTCTATCCAGCGGCCCGGCACCCTCAGCTTCTGGATGCTCGCCACTCCCCTGCGGTAGACCACGGTGCAATCGACCCGGACATCCATCGGTTTCGTGGCGCGGAACACGAAGGAGGCGACGGCCTTGTGGCCCTGCTCGATCTGCTCGATGTGGAACTTCATGTTCTTGTCCACGTCGATGCCGTGCACGGTGATGACATCAACCATCCCATCCTTGCTCAGCATCGGGAGCAGCTCGATCTCGTGCACGGGGCCCGGGCCATTGTTCAGTATCCCCAGGGAGTACTCGATGAGCCCGTGCCTCCACGAGACGGTGGAGGTCACGCGGAGCCCTCCCCCCGACGACATCGATGCCAGGTCCCCCGGGGCGATTTCCGCGGTGAGGAGGAACACGTCGTGGAGCCTCTTGGTCAGGGTCCTCGGGACGGAGGAGTCGACATCGTCGCCCCACGACCATATCTCGTCGGCGAACTCCTCGACCAGGTCGCCGATGGCCCATCGCAGCTCCCTGTCGAGCCGCTCGTCGGGCTCCCCGTCCACCACCGCGGCCATGTGGATGTCCTCGCCCCAGGTCAGGCTGACGGTGCGGTCGTTGAAGACATCGGTGACCATCTCGCCCCCCAACCACTTGGCCTTCTCCATCAGCCGCTCGAGGAGGATCAGGAGGCCGCTCTCCAGGTCGCGCCCGTTGATGATCTTGCCCGCAGAGTCCACGGCGAACATGGCCACCCCTGTGATATGCAGCACGATGACGCGCTCCAGCTTGTACGATGCGGACCATGTCGGGGGGGTCAGCAGTGTGCCCCTCCCATCCCTTCCGTCTATGGCGGACTTCACGGCATCCTTGTCCGTCGTCGCGGCGGAGCTCTTGAAGACCAGCATCTCCCCGGCCTCGGTGTAGGCCACGGCACCCTCGGAGACGACGGTCTTGGGCCTACCCGGCCTGCGGACGCTCTCCCGGATCTCGTCGGCCCTCCTCTCGGTGAAGAGGTTGGAGCCCGCCCGGTCCATGGCCTGCTTCTGCTTCTGGAGGTGGGACACCAGCTTCTTGCGCTTCCGCCTCCGGTAAGATAGGATGGCAAGGGCAGCGACGATGGACACCACGGCAATGATGATGACCCAGACGATGAGGGAGAGCCCTAGTACCGACGTCCCCTCGCCGATGAATTGGGAGGGAAGGTGGGCACCCCAATGGCCCGGACCCACAGCATCCACCATACTATCCAGCTCCCGAGATTCCATATAAAGCCATGGCTTATTGGGTCTTGATTGACCAAAGGGCATAAGTACTTTTCATCGACCGCTTCAACGGTGGAATTCACGGGTGAGGAACGGCCTTGGTGACAGAGACCTTCAACACGTTTTTTATGGTGTCGAAGCCATGGACCGGCCCGGGTCCCCGGGCACCCGGGCCCCCTCCGAACACGCGGGAAGGTGGCTATCATGGAGATCGTACCAATAGGGACTGTCCACACGTCCTACGAGGATGCAGACCAGATACCGAGGTCCCGTGAAGAACGCATGGAAGAGGCGGCAGTGGTCGAGGTCTTTCCCGACTACGTCGAGGGCCTCAAGGACCTGGAAGGGTTCTCCCACATCATGCTGATCGTGCACCTTCACAGGGCCGAGCGGACAAAGCTGCTGGTGACACCCCCCTTCGACGGCGGGGTGCGGGGCGTGTTCGCCACCCGCTCGCCCTTGCGACCGAACCACCTGGGCGTCACCGTGGTCGAGCTTGTCAAGGTCGATGGCCGCAACCTGCACGTGAAGGGGATAGACCTCCTGGACGGTACCCCATTGCTGGACATCAAGCCCTATATACCCTACGATGCCAGGACCCCGGTCGGGATCGGTTGGCTGGAGGGAAAGTTGCGGACCCGCAACGACGGGCCTTGATGGGAAGGACCCCCCGATCACGATTGGTCGGTCATGGGTAGCACGATCATGACCCGCTGCTGGTCCGTTTCCTCGTCGGTGTCGATGATGATGCGGCCGTTGAAGAGGAACAGGAGAAGCCTGGAGGTCTCCACGGCTATCGATTGGTCCGGAGGAAGGGGTCCCCTGGTTCGGAGCTCCTGCCTCGTCAGGATGCTCCGGAGGTCATCGTCCACGGAGAGATCAGGGGCGGTGATGGTTATGGTGGCGAAGGAGGCCTCCTTGGCATCCGCGCTGTCATCCACCCTCGTTCCCGGGATCTCCTCGGATGAACCGGACCCCACGGCCACCGTGAAGGTCCTCTTTCGCATGCTCGCCTTCTTGAGCAGCACCTCGAGGAGCCGGATTATCAGGTCGGGGAGCATGGTGTTGGCCATCACGATGATCTTGTCCGCGGGGACCTGAAGGTCAAGGTCGATGGGCAGTCCGTCATGATGATACCGCTCCGCCATCGCGGGCAACCGTTCGGAGAGCACGGCCGCGAGGTTCGCGGGCATCAGCTCCTCCGCCCTCTCGGGTGGGGGAAGCCCAGCCACGACCCCCTTGGCCGAGCGGAACGCCTCATCCAGCTCCCCCGCCAGCCCCTGGATCTCCTCGGCCCCGGCAGGCTCGGCCTCGGAGGTCGAGAGCTCCTGGAGCCTCTCCACCGTCTCTTCCAATTTGGGGAACAGTTCCCATTCCAGCAGGTCCTGGATGCGATCGTGGTGGCTCTTGGCCATCACCAGCTGGGCCTCGAACCGCTGCCTCTCGGAGATCTTGCGCGACACGGCGACGAACATGGACACCTCGCCCTTGGCATCCCTCACGACGGAACCCATGACCTCGACGGGATAGCGGGTACCTGTCTTGGTGATGGTCATCACATCGCCCCTCCACCATCCCCTCTTCAGGATCTCCATCGTCGCCTGCTGGGAGAGGGTCTCCCCTCCTTCGGGGGCGAGGAACATGGATATCGGTCGACCGATCACCTCCTCGAGGGAGTAACCCGAGTTCCTCAGGGCGGCCGGGTTGGCGTAGAAGATCCCTCCATCGCCGTCGGCAAGGACCACGGTCTCCTCGATGCGCTCGATGGCCTGGACCATCCTGTTCTGCTGGTCCAGCGCCTCCTTCACGGTGGTCATGTCCAGGACGAAGCTGACCCCCAGCATCTTCTCGTTGGAAAGGGATAACAGGGTGTTGGTCAACCGTACATGGACGATGTCACCGTTCCCGTCGATGATGCGCAGATCGAGGGGTCCCGCGGTGGTCCCGGTGGCGTATGCGTCCTTGATGGCCTCCAACGCTATCGGCTTGTCATCCGGATGGAGGAACTCGACGGGGCTGGTGGTGAGCAGCTCCTCCTCGGACCTGGCGAAGATCGCCATCATGTGCTCGTTCATCGACCTGGCGAAGTACTTCCCCTCGGGGGTGATCTCGAAGACCCCCAGACCCACACCGGCGCTGGCGGCGGCACCGAGGATGGCGGAGAGGCGGTCCTCCACCTCCATCAGCCGCTCCTCGTAGGCCTTTTCGTCCATGAGGGGTCGGTTCAAGGACAGGTAAGTGAAACCATCCCGGCTCTCGCCACGTACGGTGAGGGCCGAGGACCCCAGCATGGCGTCGTCACATTCCATGCGGTCCGTGACGAGACGACCCCCGCTCTTCTTCAGTTTTTCCAGGAACTCGTCAAGGCCCGCACAGGTGCCGGACGGGAAGACCTCCTCGATGTTGTGTCCAACAACCCTCTCACTCGGGACCTGGAGAGCCTCCAGTAGACCTCGGTTGGAGTAGATGACCCTCCTCCCCTCCAGGACCATCAACCAATCGTTGGCAACCTCAAGGGCATGCCCCAGATGACGTTCGACCATGGTTCCTGTATCCCTAGAAGGTTATGTGAGATGGGGAAATAAATAATTGTCGCCGGCCACAGCTGCCCGTCCAAGGTCATGCGACCGGGAGCTCCACGATGAACCTGGCGCCCTCGCCGGGTTTGCCCTTGGTCCGGTCCTCGACCCAGACCCTGCCGCCGTACCTCTCCGTCAGTGCGTTCACCAGGGAAAGGCCGAGGCCGGAGCCCTCGGCATCATCCACCTTCCTCACGAACCTGTAGAAGATGCTGGTCTTGTTCTCGTCGGGGATCCCAGGTCCATGGTCCGCCACCGACAGGAGCACGTACTCGTCCCCCATGGTGGGATGCCGGTCGAGCCCCACCTCCACGGGCGCCTCTGGGTGACGAGAGTACTTGATCGCATTGTCAAGGAGATTGATGACCAGGTCCCTCAGGAGCTCGTCGGCCATCACCATCGTGGGCCCCTCCAGCCCGTCAAGGGTCATGTCGCAGGTGCGGTCCGAGTACTTCTGCGTCATGTCGAGGATCGCCTCGTCGACGACGGCCCCCAGGTCGATGGGCTTGAGCTCGCCCGCATCCTGGGCCTTCGAGATGGTCCTCACCCTCTCGATGAGCTGGGAGACCCTGTTGGCCTGCTCCATCGCCCGGCTGGCATGCCTCCTCTGGTCCTCGTCCAGGTCCTCTTGGGCTATCAGGTCGAGGTACCCGATCACCCCCTGGATGTAGTTGTTGATGTCGTGGGAAAGGAGGTCGGTGAAGAACTCGGCCCTCTCCCTGGCGAGGAGGAGGTTCTGCTCGGCCTCCTTCCTCTCCGTGATGTCCCTGGAGACGGCGGCGATCATCTCGGGGTCGCCCCTGTCGTCCACCGTCATGGTCACTGCCAGGTCCACGGGGTACTTGCGACCGTCCTTCGTGATGGCCGTCCGCTCCCCGCTCCATGTGCCGTTCTCGAACAGCTGCTGGATCAGTTCGAGGGGGTCGACCTCCCCCTCCTCTTCCGTGGAGGAGAACATGGCCGCGGGTTTGCCAAGGACGTCCTCGATCCTGTAGCCGGACCTCTCGAGGCCGGTGGGGTTGATGTAGATGACGTTGAAGTCCCTGTCGGCGAGGACCATTGTGTCGGTCAGCATGTCGAAGCCCTGGGCGAAACGCCGGAGCTCGTCCACCATGATCTTCTTGCTGGTCTCGTCCCGGAACAGGCAGTAGATGGCAGGCTCGGAGTTCCAGGAGGTCCTGCCCACGACCACATCCAGGAGCAACGCCTCCCCGGCGGGGTTGAGGAACCTGATGTCCCGGCTCGCCTCGGCGTGGTCGCCACCCCTCCGTGCCCTGTACCACTCCAATACCCCATCCTGCTCGTCGGAGGCCATGAAGGCGGTGAACTCCAGTCCCTCCACCTCGGAGGCCTCCCGCTCGAGGATGGCAGCGCCCTCCGGGCTGATGTACCTGATGAGGCCCTGGCGGTCGCCCTCGTCCTGGAGGATGATCAGCCCCAGGCCACCGTCATGTAGGTAGTTCTTGAACATCAGGGTCATGGTCTCCAGCTCGGAGACCCTCTCCATGACCGGTAGCGCGTCATGGGTCCTGATGACGACCAGCTCCCGGTCCTCCAGGCGAAGGGCGATGAGGCTCTCGGTCTCCTCCGGGGCATCCTCCCCGCGGGACCTGAGGACGAGGCGACCGAACCGGTCGTCCCGGGACCTCAGCTCCTCGTACCACTCCTTGACCTCCCCCCCCTGGTCGTCCTCGAAGAGCTCCCAGAGTTGCCTGCCCTCGACCTTATCCCACCCCAGCTGGGAGACGGTTCGAGCCTTGCAGCTGGGGTTGGCATAGAGGATACTTCCTCTCGAGGTGACGATGGCGTCAACGGACACCAGGTCGGCCAGGGATCTGGCAATCTCTAGGTCCAAGCTGCAGGCACCTCCAGCGGCCATGCTGGGCGTGCCAGGTAGGCGTGACACCGTTCATAAATCCTTCGCAGTGGCTCTCACCGTTGGGTCCCGGTGCCCCCGTACAAGGTGGGTCACCATGGTGCGCCGAGGCGTCACAGGAAGCCGTGCTCGCGGAGGGTCGCGAGGACCATGTCGGCCGCCTCGCCGACGGTGACCTCCTCGGTGGGGATCACCAGCTCGGGGTCCTCCGGGGCCTCGTACGGGTCCTGGAGCCCGGTAAGGTCCTTGATCTCCCCGGCGAGGGCCTTCTTGTAAAGGCCCTTGGGGTCCCTCCTGATGCATTCGTCCAAGGAGGTGTCGATGAAGACCTCGATGAAGTCCCCGATCTCCTCCCGGGCGTACTGGCGGAAGGCCCTGAAGGGGGAGATGAGCCCCACCAGGGTTATGACCCCGTTGCGGGACAGCACCTTGGCGACGTAGGTCACCCGCTTGGCGTGGCGCTGCCTGTCCTCCTTCGAGAAGCCCAGGTCGGAGGACAGGCCCTTGCGCACCTCGTCCCCGTCCAGGATCTCCACGTTCCGGCCCATGGCCTGGAGCTTCGGCTCCAGGTCCAGGGCGATGGCCGTCTTTCCGGATCCGGGCAGTCCCGTCATCCAGACCGTGCATCCTTTCGGTTCCGTCACTCGCTCACCTCGTTGCTGAGATCGATTATGGGCTCGATGGGCCGCCCGTCGAGATCGGGTGGCACAGAGGCGCCCAATAGCTTGAGTATGGTCGGGGCCACGTCAATGAGCTTGGCCCCCTCCAGCCGTCTTCCCGCCGGCCGTTTCGGGTCCTTGTAGATGATGATGCCGTTCCAGTCGTGGACGGCGTCGTCGGGACCGGTGTCGTTCTCCCTCAGGTACTTGTCGGGATGGCCGACGGTGCCCGCCGCCCTCCAGTAGAGGTCGTCGAGGAACACCATCAGGTCCGGGTAGTCCCCGTTGGTCACCTTGTACACCTGCTCGGGCTTGAGCACGAAGTTGTCCATCTCGCGACCGTCCATGTCCGGGATGGCCTCGATGCGGGCGATGAGGTCGTCCCTCACCCGTTCGTAGTCGGACTCAGGCACTATGCCCTGGGGCTCGCGACCCTCCACGTTGAGGAAGATGCGGGCGTAGTAGCCGCCCCATCCCCAGGCCGTGGTGTTCTCCCAGTCCACCTCGCATTGTTCGAACTTGGAGATGCCCTCGGGCTTGGACTTGAACTTGAGCAGCCCCTCCTCCTCCAGCCACTGGTTGATGCACAGGGCGCCGCGCATGCCCTTGGCCCCGTGGTCCGATGTGGCCATGAGCAGGGTGTCGTCGTCCAGCATCTCCATCAGCTCGCCGACGATGCCGTCCAGGTGCCGGTAGTAGTCGGGGATGGCGTCCTCGTACTCGTTCCCGGGCTCGTACAGGTGGTGCTCTGTGTCGTAGAACTTCCAGAAGGCGTGGTTGATACGGTCGAGGCCGATCTCCACGAACATCATGAAGTCCCAGTCGCCCTTCCCGGCGTAGTGGCGCACCACCTTTGCGCGCCGGTCGGTCATGTCGTAAAGGCCCTTGAGCAGGACGTCCCGGTCCTCCGTTCGGAACTCCACGTCGGTGATGTAGCCGCCCGAGACGCGCTCGACCTCGGCCTTCGCCTCTGGAGGGTAGGTGTACTCGCCCTCGGTGGTGGGGGTTATGAAGCAGCCCACGCTCACGCCGTTCATCTCGCGTGGCGGGTAGGAGGGAGGCACGCCGATTATCACGCTGCGCATGCCCTCGTCGCCCAGAAGGTCCCACACGGTGGGCGCATGGATGCGGGTCGAGTTGGCGATCCACATGTCGTCGTAGGAGAACTTGGACCTGTGGCGGAAGCCGTAGAGCCCGAGCCTGCCCGGGCTCCGCCCCGACATCATGACCAGCCACGCGGGGATGGTTATAGGGGGGATGGTGGACCGCAGCGTGCCGTACAGGCCGGTGCCCATCATCGCCTCGAGGTTCGGAAGGTCTCCCTTCATCCGGTCGAAGACGAGGGCGGGCGGGGCGCAGTCGAGCCCCATCAACATGAGCTTTCGATCTCTCATTGTTATCACCTCAATGATCTTCGGTTCTCGCGGGCCCCCGGCCCGTAACGTAACCCAGTATCTCCTCCAGCACCGGCTCCAGGTCCGGCTTGGGAGCGATCACCCCGAGGACCTCGGACTTGCCCCCGGCGGAGAGGCCCCGGTCCCGCATCCTCGGGATGAGGGGAGCCAGGTCCAGGTCGCTGGTGCGCCGCACGTACACCTGTGCCTCGTCCTCGGAGTAACCCATGTTCACCACGACCACGACGGGGTTGTCCCGACCGAACACGAGCCGGCGGGCCACGGTGGAGATCACGAGGTACGGGGTGTCTATCGTCTTGACCAGCACATCACCGACCTCCCGCTCGGGGCCGTGCTCCAGCTGCTCGTTCATGGCCCGTTCCACCTCGCGGGCCCCCTCGTTCCATGCCTCGTGGGCCAGCAATCCCTCGGGCTCTCGCCACCCCGCGAGCAGGAGACCCACGGCGTCGTCCACCGCCTGCCGGTCCACCCGCTTCGCGGAGGAGTCGACCAGGTCCACCAGCCGGTGCATGTCGTCCCAGGAGAGGCCCGATTCCTCCAGGAAGGGCTCCAGGTCGGCCCAGACGGGCTCCTCGGCCACCACTCTCCCCCGGTCACCGAAGACGCCGAGGACCGTCAGCAGGTCGGTGCCCCTGCCCAGCAGACCTCGTAGCACCCACGTGCATGCGGGATACTCGGTCTCGGGCTCGCCGAAGGCCACGGGATTGATGTAGTCGAGCCTCGGATGGCCCGGCACCTCGGCCCTGTGGTGGTCGACCATCAGCGCATGGACGCCCTGCAGGCCGTCGAGGATGGCGCCCAGGTCGTCGTCCCTGATGGCGAGGTCGACGATGACCAGCAGGTCGGGTCGCCACTCGTCCAGCGCCGCTATCTCGGCCCCGTCGAGGGCCCACCTTCCGATGGTGGGGCTGCGGTTGAGGAAGTGGGCACCGGGGGCGGTCCTCATGACCTCCTCGATGACCAGGGCGGCCGAGGCGACGCCGTCGGCGTCCCAGTGGTGTACCACCGCCACCCTCTCCTTGCCGCGTGCCGCCGCAGCGACGGGGTTGTCATCGTCCATTTTCCTATCTCACTCCACGAAGGGGTTGCCCGCGTCCAGGATGATCCGGGACACCTCGGGCCTCATCATGTCCTCGCCAGGAGGCAGCCCATCCACGAGACGGCCCCGGATCTTGGAGCCGGAGAAGTTCACGATGTCGTCCCCCTCGTGGGGGCAGATCTTCTCGTTGGCGATGGAACCGCACTTCTTGCAGAAGAAGAAGGACTTGAAGAACAGGGGCCTTATCCCCAGGTCCGGGAAGTCGAAGAATATCTCCTGGGCCGCGAAGGGCGGGTAGAAGTCGCCCACGCCAGCGTGGTCCCGGCCCACGATGAAGTGGGTGCAACCGAAGTTCTTTCGCATGATCGCGTGCAGGATGGCCTCCTTTGGCCCGCCGTAACGCATCTCCGCCTGGAGGATGCCCATCACCGCCCTGTCGCGGAGGTAGTAGTTCTCGATGAGCTCCTGGTAGGTCCGGATGATGACGTCGTCGGTGAAGTCGCCCTTCTTCTTCTTGCCGATGATGGGATTGACGAACAACCCGTCGGTGAAGGTGAGTGCGGACTTCTGCACGTACTCGTGGCCGAGATGGGGCGGGTTCCGGGTCTGGAAGGCGACGACGGTCTGCCAATCCTTCTCCCTGAACAGGACCCGGGTCTCGATGGGCCACAGGGTGTACTCCGGGAACGGGGACGCCAGGTCCTCTGCCAGCCTGATGGGGCCGCCCGCGAGACGGTCGCCCATGGCCTCGACCTTGGCCACCCCGGGGTGGGACCCGTCGTCGGTGCCGAACACCGAGTCGACGTACGCCCCGGTGTCGTAGCCGTACACGTCCTTCACGTCGAGGGCCGCCATCGGGCGCCCGTCCCGGAGCAGGGCCACCCGATCGCCGGGCCTCACGTCAGGGAGCTGTCCATCGGTCAGGTCCAGCACTATGGGGATGGTCCACGCCACGTCGTTGGAGGTCCTCATGTGCTCGAGCACCGGACCGAAGTCATCCCCGGTCATGAAGCCCTCGAGGGGGCTGTACACGCCGTGGGCGATGTTGGCCAGGTCCTGGGCTATCGTGTTGTCCACCTCGAGGGACGGGAGCTCGCTGGCCTCTGCCAGGAACCTGTCCCGTTCGGCGGGGTCCATGATCTGGTCGATCAGTCTTCCTCCGTGCGCACGCTGTCTGAATACCATGGGCTCACACCTTTTACGGAACTGGGGCTCAGTCGATGTAACCGAGGGCACGGAGCCGGTCCTTCACCCGCTCCTCGTCCTCCTTGGAGAACGGCGTTGAGTCGTCATCGTCCTTACGCTCCTCCTCGGCGATTATCTCACGCAGCACGTACGTGACGTAGCTGGAAACACTGGTGAATCCGGTCCCCTTGATGCGCTCCTCCACCTTCTTGAAGAGGGGCACGGGGATGGACACGCTGGTAAACTTCTTCTCATCTCCCATGTGGGTCACCGGTCCTTCCGTAGGTCCTCTAATTATATATAATTAGTGATGTAACCTCCCGACGGCAAAAATTGAGCGGGAACCGCACCGGCAGGGCGGGCGGGCCGATGGAGGCACGTTATAAAATAGGTTTGCCAAAATACTGGCCATTTGTCCTTTAATAAACCCGTTATAAAATCATATCACCATCTTGCACAACCGTTGGTTGTCGTTGGTCACAGTGATAAAACGTTTTACTAAGACTTTTATCCTATCACTGTGTTCCCGTTCCGACCCTTCTTCGGGTTTGGTGGTAACATCATGAATATGAAGAAAAGTACATTAGCGGTCCTGGTGGCCCTGGTCCTGGTGACCATGGGCTTCGCGGGATGTGTGAGCGAAGGCGATGAGGACGATTTCAAGAACCCGACAAAGGTCGCGTTCCTGTCCGCTGGCTTCTCCGTGAACGAGACGGGCCAGATGGTCGAGATCGACTTCAACTTGGGTGACAAGGACACCCTCGCCACCAAGGCGGACGGCACCCTGAGGGTGGCCATCTGGGATTCGGACGACTTCGAGATGCTGAACAAGACCTTCGAGATCAAGTCCAAGGACTTCTTCTCCCTCGTCATCCTCGGCCTGAAGATGACCAGCTACACCCTGCAGATCCCCTACGCGGACCTCGCGAAGTCCCACGACTGGGGTTACGACGCCCCGGGCGAGTTCACCGAGAGGACGATGCACGCGATGATCTGGTTCACGTACAAGGATAAGTCCTTCTCCGACGAGTACAACACCGAGATGCTGAACCCGGACATCCCCGAGGAGCTCCTGCACCCCAACGATGCACCCCAGGCCGATCTGGTCGTGAACAATCCCGGCTTCGTCGGCATGGATGTCTCGTGCAACGGCTCGGCCAGCCTCGATCCCGAGGGAGGTTCCCTGGACTTCGAGTGGGACTGGGGCGACGGGGATACCACGCCGTCGATAGTCGCCACCGCCGAGGAGAGCCATGCGTACGATGTGCCCGGCACCTACACCATCAAGATGACGGTGACGGACCCCGAGGGCGCCACGGCCGAAAAGACGATGGACGTCACCATCATCTACGTGCTGACCATCACGATCAACAGCTGGGGCCTGGTCACCGACGGTGACTTCGTCGACCAGACCTACGTCGACGTGGACATCCTCAACAACGATGACGTGGCGTACGACCTGACCGGTCTGTCCTTCTGGCTGCTCGACGATGACACCGGACGCGAGGAGTACGGCGCCACGGTCCCCGACGTGCCGGCCACGCTGGATTCTGGCGCCTCCGTCAACCTGAAGGTGTACTTCGACCTTCCCGACGGTTTCACCGCGACCCAGTTCGAGACCGCGGACCAGACAATACCCCTTTCGTAGGGTCCCCCTTTAAGGAGCAGGGGGCCGGTGCGGCCCCCTGTCCTCCCTTTTTTCGAAATCTCTCCCCAAACCTTTTTCTATCCCGCAGAGGGTTCGGGTCCTCCGAGGGATGATGGTGCGAATCCAGAAGTATCCAGTACCCCGGGAGATAGGCATCTGTCCGCTGCGGCTCATCGCCCACTGCTTCGACAAGGACATCAAGACCATCTGCATCGGCCCTGACTGCGAGTTCTGGCGCCTGGACATCGACGAGAAGGAGAAGGTCGACAACGGCCAGTGCGGCCTGATCAACTTCTGATGTAGATGGTGATGACCCTCCTCGGAGAGGAGGGTACCCAATACGAAAACATTCATATATGGTCCAAATCGTCAATGATAGGTACCGCCGGTGGGAAGGGCCCAGCACAGCTGAGGTATTTGGATGGCAAAGGTGCGCAGGGAGAACAGCGACGTCCTAGAGTACGTCTGCCCCGAATGCGGGGAGACCTTTGACGAGGGCGCCGAGAGATGCTCCAGCTGCGGCCTCGAGTTCGACTGGTCCGAGGAGCTGGAGTACCTATGCCCCGAGTGCGGCACTCTGGTAGACCCGGACTCGGCACAGTGCCCAGGCTGCTCCGCCAAGTTCAGCAAGGAGGAGAACGGCGATGTGCTCATCGAGTACGAGCCCGACGATACCCCCCCCACCGTCGAGGAGATGCTGGATGCCGCGATCGACGAGGTCATGGTCCATCCCGTGGAGACGGTCACCTACGGAAGGACGGTCTTCGAGCCTCCGGAGATGGAGGAGTCGACCAAGGAGGTCCCGGGACCATCCACGGAGACCGCTAGGGCGACCAAGGCCCGTGACGGGACGGAGGCTACAGCCGACGAGGGTGTCTACGAGGGACCCAAGCTCTATCCGGGCGGTTTCACCCGTGTCGGTCTCGTATTCGTCACCCTGGCCATCATGGCCCTCGTGTTCACCGTGGTCATGGCGCGCTACGATACCTGGATCCAGGGCGAGGCCGTCGAGAGCATGGGCGACAACCAGAGGATGATGTTCTTCGCTGGCCTCGGCATCTTCGCGATATGCATCCTGATAGCCGTTGCTGACCTGTTGAGGGCCCCCAAGAGGGCCAAGGACATCGACCGAGGTATCAGCGAATGACCTGAACGAGAGATCGAGTTCGGCCGAGCTGGGGCTCTGACCTCATCACTTCGTGATGTGAGCTGTGGTCTGGCCTTGGGCCGCGATCACCCGACGGGCGACATTCCTCAGCTGGTCCGTGATCTCCTCCAGATGTTCCTTCCGGCTCTGCCACAGGCGGCGCTTCCGGGAGAGGCTCAGGTCATCGTAATGGCCCTTGGCGGCCGCGATGGGGCGCAGGCCGGGAACGTCCATCCTGTACCGGGGTATGATGTCGAAGTGAAGATGGGCCCCGACCTCCTGGCCTGAGATGACCAGTACATCGACGATCCGTTCGTCCAGTTGGGAGATGACCTCGACCGAGAGCATGACGCTCCTGGACATGGAGTCCCGGACCTGGGCGAGCCTCTGGTCCCTGTTCGCCCATTCAGCCAGCTCAAGGATGTCGGTGACATGCTCCTTGCAGACCAGCTTGCAGTGGCCTTCGGCCAGGGGGTTGCGGTCCACGACAAGGAACCATGCCACGTCCTCAATGATGCCGCGGCGGCAGGGGATGGGCTCTCCCCTGGTCCCCTCGATCTCCGGGTTCTCGAGGTAGTTCTGCATCGAGGCGATCCAGCCAGGTCGGGGGGCCGACTTGGCATCGGCGCGGCAAAGGCCACACGCCTCGTCCGAGGCGAGCCGACGCCTTGACCTGGCAGATGTGCGCGTCACGCTCGGCGTCGGGTCCTTCGCGATGGTCGTTGACCCATCGGTCCAGGTCTCGGGCTCGGCGCTCAAGAAGGCCGAGGCACCCTCGGGTTCGGACCGCCTCCTCCGCGCCATTGCTGAGATGATCTCCGTCGTCTTCATTCCCAGCTGGGTCTGGATGTAGCCGCGGCGGGGCAGCGACCCCACAAGGCCCCGCGTCTTGAGGGTGTTGATCCTGCCATGGATGGCCGTGACGGAGGTCAGGAGGATCTCGGAGAGCTCCGAGGAGGAGATGTACTCATCCGGTGGGATCGCCAACAGCAGGTCCTTGCGGTATGGCCGCGCCTCCAACCACACCAGGATCTTGCTGTCGATGGGCTCGATGGCCACCTCAGGTTCCAGGGGTTCCTCGGAGACGGCCTCTCCCCACCCCGGAGTGGTCATGGCCTCGCCCACGGGAGCCCCTGGGGGAGCCGGTGTCACGCTGGGAGCTGGATCGCCCTCCCTATCGGGCATCAGGCCAAGGGCCTCGAAGCCCACTTCGGTCAGGCGGTAGCCCCTTCTCCGGTGGGACTCGACCAGACCCCGGTCACGGAGGGCCGCGACCCGCCTTTGGACGGAGACCACGCTGAGCTCCATGGTCTCTCCGATCTCGGAGGCATTGTGCCAGCGACCGTCCTTGAGGACGTTCAAAATGACGATACGCCCCTCCTTCTGCCGGAGCCAGACAGCGGCGGTGGTCCCCGCGCCATCGACATCCTCGTCCACCAGCCGGGCCAAGGCTCCCTGGCCCTCTGGAGTGATCCGATAACCGTGATGCCTGTGGGAGGAGACGAGACCCCGCTTCCTCAGGTCGCCCATGCGTCGACGGGTGGTGGCGCTGTCCACCCCCAGCTCCCGGGAGATGTCATCGGCGTTCCTCCAGACCCCGCTGGAGAGCGTCGACAGGTGCTCCGGCCTCCAGGGGCGCTTGTCCAACCAGGCCATCAGGTCGGGCGGCACGGGTTTCGGGGGCACCGGGGATGGGGTGGGCTCCTTGTCGGTCTTCGCGTCAGCGCCCTCCACGGCCGACTTGGCGTCGTTGCCGTGTTCCTCCTCGGGCCCCAAGTACCTGAACCGGACCCGATATCCCTGACCCCTCTGGATGTCGGAGTCGGGATTGTCCTTCAGCAGCCAGGAGCGTAGTTCCTTGACGTCCTTGGCGCCCGCAGCCTCGGCCTCCCAGGGGGTCAGCCTGCCGAGGTCTATCTTCTCGACGGCGGTAACACGAACGACCCCCACGTCCTTGATGACGTACACCCTGCCGGCAACGACCCGCGGCCTCTTCCACAGGCCGAATTGCATCGTAATGCTCCCATCCCGTACACCGGGTAATTGTTCTGAAGGGATTCGGAGACTCATCAAACCAACAGAAACCATAATCGACAGAAAATACTTAAGAGTTCGTACAGAAAGCAACAGATTCAATGGTAGGGACCGCTCTCTGATGGTTCTATGTTTAGGCACCCCTAAATTTAATGGGAGAATATACGACATCAATGACGGTTCTTATCGTTCAACCGTCTCATCGGCGTCTCCAGACGGGTCCTCGTGCAGGTCCTTGGCATGCCGCCTCCGGGCGATGACGAGAACCAGCACTAAGAGAACGGCGGCGAGACCGATCATCAGGGCTAAGTTATCCCGGATGGTGTCCATTATGGTTGAACCGACGGGCTCAGCAGGCCTTGAATCGTGGTCGAAGAGTATTATCGTGTCCTCTGGCCCCTTTTCCGAGAGGCCACCAGGGACCATAACGTCCTCCCCCGTCCAGATGGCTGCCCTCGTGTCCATAGCACTCAGAAGGTGGTCCTTGTGAGGGATGCAGGTGTCATTTTCGGGATAGTACACGATTATCTCCTTCAGGTAATCGATGGGAACGCACTCCAGGGGACCGCACTCCAGGGAGACCGTCCCACCTATCACGTAGGCGCGCTGTCCGTCCCAGGCCGCAGCCGCACCGATCCTTCCCTGGGTCAACCGAGCCTCCATGATCTCGACGGTCTTGCCGGGTTCGAACCGGAGCACCCTGTCCGAGAGGACCGAGACGTTCCATCGCCCTCCGAAGATGTAGGCCCCGTCGCCGGTCCAGACCGCGCTGCTCCCAGCTCCCGGGATGGGAAGGGCGTCCTCGAGGACCTCGGTCTCGTTGCTCGCGGGGTCGTACCTGATGATATCGTAGTGTCCCGTCTCGGTGGAAAGGCAGTTCCCGAAGACGTAGATGTCCTCCCCGGACCAGACGGCCGGGACGCCCTTGGTCCCCCAGGGCATGACCCCCTCCAGGAGCTCTACCCCCTGACCGGGGGTGAACCTCACCATCTCTGCCATGGAAACGGCGTCGAACCCGATGCCCCCGATGATGTACGCCGAGCCATTGGCCCAGACGGCAGCCGACATCTTCCGGGGCGAGGGCAGCTTCCACGGGAGCACCCTGGAGCTCCCGGTCACGGGGTCGACCTCGATGATGGTGTCCAGGATGTCGCCCTTCGTGGCTCCCCCGAAGATGTAGACGACCTCGCCCGTGAACACGGCCGGGGCCATGGCGACCGGTCTGGGCAGACGCTCGGGCATCCGCTCGACGGCGCTGACCTGACCGGCGGTCGAGAGGACCATCAGGACCAGGAGAGTGATGACGATCAACGTGGGGGGTCGGCTGGCTGAGTGCATCAGCGCCAAATCTGGATGAGAACAGATAAAGGTACCGGAGGTCTACCACAGGCCAAAGTATACAAATCATCGGGTTCCATGGAGATGGAAGGAGGCAGGACCATGAGGTTATGGAGCGACGACTTCCAGCAGGAGGGGATGATCCCCAAGCTGTTCACGTGCGACGACAAGGATGTGAGTCCCCACCTGGCCTGGGAGGGCGTTCCGGAGGGCACCCAGAGCCTCGCCCTCATCGTGGACGACCCCGATGCGCCCGTGGGGACCTGGGTCCACTGGCTGGTGTGCGACATCCCTCCCCACGTGGGAGAGATGCCCCGGGGCACCGTCCCCACCGGCGCCCGCCAGGTCCGCAACGACTTCGGCAAGGTCGAGTACGGGGGCCCCTGCCCGCCCAGCGGGACCCACAGGTACTTCCACAAGCTGTATGCACTGAACGTCCCCCGCCTTGAGGGTGCCGACGACAAGCGCGCCCTCTACCAGCTGGTCGAGCGGCACAAGTTGGCCGAGGCCGTGCTGATGGGCATGTACAAGAGGAGTCGATGAGAGTTGAGAGGGTCCCGAGTTGGACTTGCCGTCCTGATGGTCGCAGCGGCCATGATGCTGATCACTGGCCCCGTCTCCTCCGAGGGGGGCGACCGAGCCGAGGAGTACAGCCCGCTCCTCTACTCCACCTTCGTGGGCGGGGGCCAGATCGACTGGGCTCACGCCGTCGAGCTGGGGCCTGACGGGTCGGTCTACGTGGCCGGGTACACCACCTCCTACGATCCGTACACCACCGAGGGAGCCTTCCAGCGGGTGCCCAAAGGCGGAGAGGAGGTCTACGTGATGAAGATGTCCGCCGACGGCTCCTCGATAGAGTGGGCCACCCTGGTGGGCGGGAGCGGCATCGACATCGCATGGGGTCTGGATGTGGGTCGGGACGGCGCCGTCTACGTGACGGGCTACACCTCCTCGACCAACTTCCCCACCACCCTGGGCGCCATCTCGACGGTCCTGGACGGTGACACCGACGCCTTCGTCCTCTGCCTTGCCCCTGACGGCGGCTCTCTCCGGTACTCCACCTTTTTAGGTGGCGAGGATAATGACCAGGGCTTTGACGTGCTGGTGACCGATGACGGCAAGGCCTACGTGGCGGGCAACACGGAATCCCAGCTGTTCCCCACCACCGTGGGGGCGTACGACGGGACGATAGAGGGCTTCTCCGACGCCTTCCTGGCACGCATCTCGACCAATGGCAGGACGCTGGAGGCCTCCACGTACCTGGGCGGTATGTACACCGAGTGGGAGCCCGCCCTGACCATGGACGGGGAGGGAGACATCTGGATAACCGGGTCCACCACCTCCCCCGACTACCCCACCTCCGCAAAGGCGTATGTCTCCGCCGGCTCCCGGCGGGACGTGTTCATCACAGAGGTCCGGCCCAGCCTCGAGGAGATCAACGTGTCCACCGTCCTCGGGCGAGGAGGCAACGACGTCCCCAGGTCCATCGACATCAGCCAAGCCGGTTACGTGCTGGTCGGCGGCTTCTCCACTTCCCCCGATTTTCCCAACAATGAGGGCCTCTCCGAGCGGGAGAACAACGGTGAGACCGACGGCCTCCTGATCGTCATGACCGTCGACCTGGAGACCATCATCTCGACGTTGCTGGTCGGAGGCCAGGATTTCGATGTGATCAGGAAGGCCTTGTTCGACCAGTTCGGATACATCCAGTTGACCGGTTACACGAACTCCACCCTCTTCCCCACCATGGAGGGTGCGTACCAGAGTAGCGGGACGAAGGTAACCGACGACCACGACATGTTCTACATGAAGGTGACGTTCTACTACTTCGTGTACTCCACCTTGATCGGCGGTGCGAACGGGGACTTCGGCATGGACCTGGCCATCGATAGGTTCAACGTTCCGATGATAGTGGGCCACTCGAGGTCGATGGACTTCCCCACGGTGAACGACCCCTTCGACAGCTCTTACAATGGCAATGGTGACATGGTGGTCCTCAGGTTCACCAGCGATGTGGAACCCCCTGAGTTCTTTCCCGACCGATCCATCCTCGACGATGTCGATTACCAAATGCGGTTCATGATAGATGTCTACGACGAATCTCGTCTCGGCGGCAAGCAGGTGGAGTACTGGTTCGACGACGGGGACCCCGTTCTGGTCGGTATGGAGAACTATTCCAGCCACTTCACCTCTGTGAGTGTACCATCAAGTTCCAGGATGCTTCACTACCGGTTCATCGCATGGGACGTTCTCGGTCGCATCAACACCACCGATGTCACCTCCATCGCCATACCCGACACGGTAAGACCGTGGCTGGTCTCTGACCTTACATCCGGAACTGCCACCACGGGCGAGGGCCTTGAGTTCCTGGTGATGTTGGACGACAACAGGGGCATCGACTGGGTCTTCGTGGAGTGCGAGCTGGCCGGGGAGATGTTCAACCTGTCCCTCGCACCCCAGCTCGCCTCCCCGGGCTCATGGAACCGCACTGTGCTCGTCCCGGGCAACGATACATCGCCCATCCCGTACAGCTTCGTCCTCGTCGACGGGGCTCACCTCTGGAACTCGACCCCACCCCGGGTCATCGACGTACGGGACAACGACCAGCCCGTGCTGGGAGAGATGGAGCTTCCTGCGAACGCGGTGCCGGGCTCGACCGTCACCATCGAGGTCACCGCCTGGGACAATGTGGGCATCGTGGATGCGTGGCTGAGCCACCGGACGGGACCTGGTGCCTGGAGCGTCATCGATATAGATCCTCCGTACGGGTCCACCATCCTGGTGGATGTCCCCATCCCCATGGACCAGGGTGACCTCTTCGTGGAGCTCCACGCCAAGGACGCGGCGGACAACCAGGTGACCGTATCCGGCGTCATCCCCTTCTCCGACCGCCTCCCCCCTTCGATATTCATCTTGTCGACCCAGGAGAACGCAACCACCGGGGACGCTTATGTGATCACGTGGGAGGCAAGGGATCCCTCGGGCGTGGGGGCGATGTGGCTCTATTACGCCTTCGGTGAGGACCCCCATCCCAGCGACTACCTGGTCGTCGTTCCCGATACCACGCCCATCGCCACCATGGAGGTCCAGGTGCCAGAAGATAGTATCGACCCTCTTTGGGTCCAGCTCACGGCCGGCGACCTGTTTGGCAATGTGAACGAGACGGCTCCCTTCCGCATCGATGTCTTGGACGACGATGCACCCGTCGCTGACGCGGGGGACGACCGCGACGGCGTCCCCGGGCCCATCATCGTCCTGGATGCCAGTGGGACGACGGACAACATCGGGGTGGTCCGCTACGTATGGACCTATCACATCCCGGGCATGGATGGCGAATGGATGGAGGAGACGAACGAGCCCACCATCGAGCTCGACCTCAAAGGGTTAGGGACCTACGTTTTCCACCTCCAGGCCTACGACGCGGCAGGCAATAGCGGTTCCGACGAGGTCAGGGTGGTCCGGGTGGGGGTCGATGAGCCGACGGAGGAACCTTCCTGGTCCATGTTCCTCATGGCGGCGCTCTTGGTCATGGCGGTCCTCGTCTTGGCGCTCCTCGTTGTTCTTCCTTACATGAGGAGGGAGAGGCGAGGTTCCGGGGAAACTTGATTATCACCCTCACCTGTACGACGCCTCATGTCCCCAACCAAATCACGTTCTAAGGCGCGCAAGCGCCGCCCGATGACCTTCGAGGACCTGATGTCCGTCGACCGGGTGTCCGGCCCCAAGGTGAGCCCTGACGGCCGGCTGGTGGCCTACACCACCGCCCGGGCCGACCTGAATAACAACAAGATGTCCAGCACCGTCCGCGTGGTCGACCTCAAGACCGGCGAGGGCCGCGAACTGACCCCCGGCCCCGGGTCCCACAGCTCCCCCGCCTGGTCCCCAGACGGCAAGCGCCTGGCCCTCGTCAGCGACCGGGGCGAGGACGGGAGCCAGGTCTGGGTGATGCCCATGGACGGCGGCGAGGCCAGCCAGGTCACCCCCGGCAGGGAAGGCGCCTCCAACCCCGTGTGGAGCCCCGACGGCACCCGTATCGCCTTCGCCCGCAGCGTCCCCGTCTCCCCCCACCTGACGGGGAAGGAGACCGAACCCACCCACCAGGAGATCTACGGCCTGCCCAACGAGCACTCCAAGGCCCGTGTGGAGACCGCCCTGCTGTTCCGCCACTGGGACCACTGGCGCGATATGCAGCGCAGCCACGTGTTCATCGTGGACCTCGAAACCGGGGACCTGGAGGACGTGACCCCCGGGGACGCCGATGTCCCGCCCATCAGCCTGGGGGGCGCCCAGGACTTCGTGTTCTCCCCCAAGGGTGACGAGATCGCGTACGTCAAGAACCCCGACAAGGTGGTGGCCAGGAGCACCAACAACTCGGTCTTCGTCCAGAGATTGAAGGGCATCAAGCGCCAGGGTCGGCCCAAGAAGGTCTCCGACACGCGGGCATGCGACTCGGACCCCGTCTACAGCCCCGACGGGAGGTACCTGGCCTACCTGGGCTGCGCCAAGCCGCGGTACGAGGCGGACCGCCGCCGCGTCAAGCTGTACGACCGCCGGTCCGGCAGGACCCGGCCCCTCACCGAGGACCTGGACCGGTCCGCGGCCACCCTCGAGTTCTCCCCCGACGGCAAGGACATCTACTTCCTGGCCCAGGACAGGGCGAACTTCTCCGTCTACCGGGTCCCCCTGCAGGGAGGGGCGCCCGTCCAGCTCACCGAGGGCACCACCAACTCCTCCATGGCGGTCATCCCCGGAGGCAAGGACCTCATCGTGGGCCGCGAATCCACCGTCGATCCGGTGGACCTGTACCGCCTGAAGCCGGGCAAGGGCATCGAGCCCATCGTCGCCAACGGGCCCGCCCCCAAGGGCGCCCCCAAGGACGCGGGCGCGAGGACCGAGAGGCTGACCCGTCACAACGACCACCTGAAAAAGGAGATCGACTGGAACGGCATCGAGGAGTTCTGGTACAAGGGCGCCGATGGTGACCCGGTCCACGGCTGGCTTGTCAAGCCCCCGGGCTTCACCACCAAGCGCAGGTGGCCCATGGCCTTCATCATCCACGGCGGGCCCCAGAGCGCGTTCCTGGACCACTTCAACTACAGGTGGAGCGTGCAGATGTTCGCCGCCCAGGGTATGGTGGCCGTGCAGCTGAACCCCCGGGGCTCCTCGGGCTACGGCGAGACCTTCCAGGACCAGATATCCGGTGACTGGGGCGGTCGCTGCTACGACGACCTGATGGCCGGAGTGGACCACGTCCTGAAGAGGTACAGGTACATCGACCCGGACCGCATGGTGGCCGCGGGCGCGTCCTTCGGCGGCTTCATGGTCAACTGGATCGAGGGACACGACGACAGGTTCAAGGCCCTGGTCTCCCACGACGGCATCTTCAACGCCGAGACGATGGCCTACTCCACCGAGGAGCTGTGGTTCGAGGAGTGGGAGCACGGCGGGCTGCCCCACACCAACCGGGAGAAGTTCCTCCAGTTCTCGCCCCACCTCCACGTGGAGAACTTCAAGACCCCGATGCTGGTGGTCCAGGGCGAGCAGGACTTCCGGTGCCCCGCCTCCGAGGGGCTCTCCCTCTTCACGGCCCTACAGTCCATGGGCGTGGAGTCCAAGTTCCTCTGGTTCCCCGACGAGGGCCACTGGGTGCTCAAGCCGGGAAACTCGCAGGTATGGTACGCCAACGTCCTGGGGTGGCTGAAGGACCACGCGTGATAACGCCTAGGAGGACAGCCTGACAAGAAGGGCCTCGACCCAGCGCCAGTAGTCCCCCACGGTGGTCACGTCCACGTACTCGTCGGGGCTGTGGGGGTTCTTGATGGTGGGCCCGATGGAGATCATGTCCATCCCGGGGAACTTCTCCCCGATGATGCCCGTCTCCAGGCCGGCGTGGATGGCCTCGACCTCGGGCGGCTCCCCGAACAGCTCGGTGTGCACCGCCTTGGTGATGCCGAGCAGCTCCGAGTCGGGATTGGGCTTCCATCCCGGGTAGGCGTTGTCGTGCTCAACCTGCCCGTCGGCCAGGGTCCCGATGGCCTCGATGCGTCCCCTCAGTGACTCCAGCGCGAGGGCGATGGAGCTGCGGGTGCTGAGGTGGAAGACGACCTCCTCCCCCTTCATCTTGACGGAGGCGAGGTTGGTGCTGCTCTCCACCAGGCCGGGGACGTCGTGGCTGTACTTCCAGACGCCGTGGGGCATGGCCATGATGACCTGGACGATCTTGAACGAGTCGCCGACCCCCACCGCCTCGCACTCGGTGTCCCCCAGGTCCTCCAGGGTGACCTTGAGGTTCGGCTCCCGGGTCCCGTACTCCTGGTGGAAGGCCATCTCGGCCGCCTCGCAGACCTTCATCACGAGGGGCAGCTCGCCCCGGTGGAAGCCCACCTTGGCGGTCGCCTCCCTGGGTATGGCGTTGTGCTTGTCCCCGCCCTGGATGTCGATCATGGCCAGGTTGAGGTCCCAGGCGTTCCAGAGCACCCGGCCCAGCAGCTTGACGGCGTTGGCCCTGTCCTCGTGGATGTCCACGCCCGAGTGGCCGCCCTTGAGGCCCTCCACCTTGATGTTGGCCATGCAGCACTCTATCTTCAGGTCCTCGATATCCAGCTTGATGCGGATCCTGGTGTCGCCCCCGCCGGCGCACCCGATGGTGACGACGCCCATGTCCTCGGAGTCCAGGTTCAGCATGATGCGCCCCTTCAGGAATCCCTCCTCCAGGTCGAAGGCGCCCGTCAGGCCCGTCTCCTCGTCCACGGTGAACAGGGCCTCGATGGGGCCGTGCTCGACAGTGTCCGACTCCAGCACTGCCAGGGCGGTGGCCACGCCGATGCCGTTGTCGGCCCCGAGGGTGGTCCCCTTGGCGTAGAGGAGGTCTCCACGAAGGTCCGTCCGGATGGCGTCCTTCGAGAAGTCGTGGACGACGTCGGCGTTCTTCTCGCAGACCATGTCCAGGTGGCCCTGGAGCACGACTATGGGCGCCTTCTCGCGACCAGGGGTCCCCCCCTTGGAGATGAGCACGTTCCCGGCGGCATCCTGCATATAGGCCAAGCCCAGCCGTTTGGCCACGCCGATCACGTAGGCGCGCACCGCCTCCTCGTGCTTGGAGCAGTGCGGTATCTTGAGGATCTCGTCGAAATGTTTCCAGAGCAGAGCAGGTTCAAGGCCTTCTAGGTTGGGGTCCATCTTCAATCCCCTCCGGTGACCGCGGGAAGGGCATGGGCATAAATGAACCCTTCGTCTCGACGTCCCAGTGGTCCTTCCCCCCGGGGGAGAATCGGGAGGCAGCATTAATCACCACCTATCAACCTACTCGACCCGCGAGGAGGACTGCGCGGTGCTCGATCGGGTGGATGGCTACCTCATGGTACTGCTCGTGGCGACCCTCGTCCTCCAGGTGGGCCACGTGGCCATACATCTGGCCAACACCTTTCGCTGGAAGCGCGCCTCCCTTCCCTGGTACGACGCATGGGTGGGATACCTGGGCGCCCTCGCCTGGTTCATCATGGTCATCGCATCCCGGGGCCTCGAGTGGGACCTGCCACTCATCGTGTCCATCGCCGGTCTCCCCCTGTTCGCCGTCGGCCTGTACGTGCATGGAACGGGGATCCGGGACATCATGCGGTACCGGGACGAGGGACCCCTGGTCACCAGGGGCATCTACGCCAGGCTCCGTCACCCCATCTACTACGGGTGGGTCCTCGTGTGCTTCGGGATGCCCATGCTGTTCCAGTCGTGGCCCGGTCTCGTCACGGCCCCCCTCTGGGCGGGCATCATCCTCGTGGTCGCCGTGCTGGAGGAACGGGACCTGGCACGGGCCCTGCCCGACGGGGTCTACGACGAGTACAGGAAGGGCACCATCATCTGATGGCCCCCGTCAACCGTACTTCCTGGCCAGGGCCTTGACCTTGCCCTCCAGCTTCCGCCGGTTCAGCTTGCCGTGGGAGTAGTCCACCTTCCTCCCGTAGCTGAAGTAGACCACGTGTGGGATGGACATCACGTCGAACCTCTCTGCCAGCTTCCGGTGCCGCTCGATGTTGACCTTGCCGACGGCCACCTTGCCCCGGTTGGCCCCCGCCAGGTCGCGGATGATGGGACGCATCGCCTTGCACGGGCCGCACCAGGAGGCCCAGAACTCCACCATCGACACCGGGAACCTGCCCACGAAGTCGTCGAAGCTCCCATCGTCCAGCTCGACGCTGCCACGGGGCCAATCCTCCGGGGGCGGCGGCTCCCTCTCGGGGGCCCTCTTGAACAAGGGAGGTGGCACCATGGTCGGCGTACCCCCGTGGTCGGGTATTACGGTATCGGTCGCGGCGCGCTCGACGCCACGGGCGGGGGCTCGGCCCCTCCATCCCCGCCTCCGGCCGTCCTTCGGGCCGGTGGCACGTAGCCCCTGAGGAGCAACGAGAGGGTCACCACCGTCACCGAGCTCAGTGCCATCGCCAGGCCCGCCAGCTCGGGCCGGAAGGTGATCCCGAAGGCCGGGTACAGCAGACCCGCGGCCACGGGTATCAGGGCCGCGTTGTACGCGAAGGCCCAGAACAGGTTGCCCTTGATCCGGCCCATGACCTTGCGGCTGAGCTGGACCGCAGCCACGGCGTCGATGGGGTCGTCACGCATCAGGACGATGTCGCCGCTCTCGATGGCCACGTCGGTCCCGCCGCCGATGGCGATGCCGACGTTGGCCTGGGCGAGGGCCGGGGCGTCGTTGATACCGTCGCCCACGAAGGCCACCACCTCTCCCTGCTCCTGCAGCGAGCGGATCTCCCGGGCCTTGTCCAGGGGCAGCACCTCGGAGAGCACCCTCCCGATGCCGAGACGCCGACCGATGGCCTCCCCGGTGGTCCTGTTGTCACCGGTGATCAGGGAAACGTCCAGGTCCATGGAGATCAGCTGGCGCACGGCCTCGATGGAGGTTGGACGCAACGAGTCCGCGATGGACAGCATGCCTGCCACCCGGTCACCGACGGCCACGAGCACCACGGTCTCGCCCTCGGCCTCCAGCTCCCGTACCTTGCCCGCGAGACCCTCGGTGGATATCCCGTGGTCCTCCATCAACCTCCGGCTGCCCACCATCACGGGGACGTCGTCCACCATGGCGGACACGCCCTTGCCGTCGAAGGCCTGGTGGTCCGAGGCCTCGGGAACGGAGATGCCGCCATCCTTCGCCCTGCGGACGATGGCCTCGGCCAGGGGATGCAGGGAACCCCGCTCGGCACCGGCAGCCAGCGAGAGCAGCTGGTCCTCCTCCATGTCCACGGGCTCGACCCGCACCACGGTGGGCTCGCCCCGGGTCAGCGTCCCCGTCTTGTCGAAGACGACGTTCGTGAGCCCCTCGGAGGCCTCCAGCGCCTCGCCGTTCTTGATCAGGATGCCCAGCTCGGCGCCCCTCCCGATGCCCACGGTGATGGCCGTCGGGGTGGCGAGGCCCAGGGCGCAGGGGCACGCGATGACCAGGATGGATATCAGGACGGACACCGCGAACACCGCCGTGGCATCCAGCACCAGGTACCAGACCAGGCTGGTCACGATGGCGATGGTGAGGATGACGGGGATGAAGTAGGACACCACCCGGTCGGCGATGCGCTGTATCGGCGGTCGCGAGCCCTGGGCCTCCTCGACCATCCGTATTATCTGGGACAGCAGCATGTCCCTGCCGACCCTGTCGGCCCGGAACTTGAGGACGCCCGACCTGTTCAGGGTGCCGCCCACCACCTGGGTCCCCTCCGTCTTGAGCTTCGCCATGGGCTCCCCCGTCACCATGGACTCGTCGACGTAGCTCCTCCCCTCGACCACGGTGCCGTCGGCCGCGACCCTCTCGCCGGGCCTCGCCAGCACCACGTCGCCCACGCCCACCTCCTCGATGGGCACCTCCTCCTCCTCGCCGTCACGGACCACGACGGCCGTGTTGGGCTGGAGGCCCACCAGCTTCTCGATGGCCTCGGAGGTGCGGCCCTTGGCCCGGGCCTCGAGGTAGCGACCGATCATCAGGAAGGCGGCCAGCATCAGGGCGGTCTCGTAGAACATGAAATCAGAGGGCAGCACCCCGACGGTGGCCAGCACCGAGGCCGTGAAGGCCACGCCGATGCCCATGGAGTACATCACGTCCATGCTGAGCACCCCGTGGCGCAGCGACCGGGCCGCCCCCGAGAAGATCCCATGGCTTGTGTACACGAAGGCGGGCGTGGCAATGGCCAGCATGGCC
The DNA here is from genome assembly GCA_965369625.1 of uncultured Thermoplasmata archaeon. Taxonomy (GTDB): domain Archaea; phylum Thermoplasmatota; class DTKX01; order DTKX01. The sequence goes on from CBDUQW010000013.1 coordinate 35,957, forward strand.
CAGGGCATCCAATCCGGCATCGTACCGGGAAGGTTCATGATGACCATCAGGAAGGCGCCCACGCCGATGCCCACCACGAACCGGTTGCGCTTCCCCAACAGGTTCCGTTCGACGGCCTCCTTGACCTCATCGCCCTTGGGCTCCTCGGCGGTGCCGAGCCACTGGTATCCGGCCTCCTCCACCGCCCGCTTGAGGTCGCCTATGGTGACCCCGCGGGGGTCGTGAACGACCTCCACCGTCTCGGTGGCCAGGTTGACGTTGACCGAGATCACTCCCGGGACCCTCGATAGGGCCCGGCTCACCGTCGTCTCGCAGCTCACGCAGGTCATGCCCCCCACGCGGACCACGGTGCGCTCGGTGAGGACCTGGTACCCCGCCTCCTCCACGGCGGCCTCCATGGCCGTCGGGTCCACCCGGGACGGGTCGAAGTCGACCATCGCGCTCTCGGTGGCCAGGTTCACGTCCACACCGCTGACGCCCTCGAGGTTGCCCAGCGTCCGCTCGATGGCCTGGGTGCACATGGCACATGTCATGCCGGAAATGCGAAGACGTACCTGCTTAGGCTCGTCCATGGAAATACCTCGAAGACGTAGTAGATATGCTGCGGGAGGGTCCGGGAGGTGTACAACTAGTACGACCAAGGTCTGACGACCCTGGTTTTGGGGGGGGTTGGTGGGGTCGGACCCTACCCTGCAGCATACTATGCTACGCTCGCCTGTAATAAGTATACTGTCCCTTATTGTTTAGGTGCTCCCCCTGTGAAAATGGTCGCCCTATCCCACTGGCTGCCTAAGGATGGTCCTCATCCGCTCCGGGGCGGTCCGGTTGGGGTCGCTTAGATAGACCTCGTGGTGCTTGCCACGCAGCTGGTGCCCCTGTTCGTGGATGTACTCGTGGAGCCTCTGGATGGTGGGCTCCTCCTCCGCGTAGGGACCGATGTGCATGATCTGGGCCGCCAGCCCCTCGTCGTACTCCTCCAGGCGAGCCTTGTCAAGGGACGGGGGGTCCTTCTTGGCCCGGAGCTCCTCGCGGGCCTCCTCGAACATCTCCGGGGTCACCTCCTTGGGGGCCAGGATCATCACCCGCCACTGCCAGTCGTCCCTCTGCATCATGGTGAAGACGTCCATGTCGTCGGCCCACCACAGTCCCTGGAGGGGCATGACCACGTAGTCCACGGCCAGGGGTCCCTTCTTCAGCTTGAACTTCAGGGTGTAGGCGAGGCCGTACAGCGCCCCCACGGCGTCGGCGAACTCCTGACTGCTCCGGGGGTCGCCGATGCCTTCGATCATGAGGAAGTTCATGGGAGGGACGTCCACCATCTCGGGGTCGCCCTTGGGTGCCGTGTAGAGGTCCCGGAGCTCCTTCTTCAGGTCGATCTTCGCCATGCCGTCCACCCTGTCGATGCAAGGCGCCTTAGTCATATATATCCGTTCCGTGACACGGACGCGTAACAAGGACCCGGTGATGGGACGGAGCCACATCCACCCACCCCCCGGCAGCCTATTTAATCCTCCAGGCCCTTCCCGGGTCCAACGTCAGAGGGTGATGTCAGATGGAGAGCAAGTACGTGGTCTACATGGATTCGCCCCTGGGCCCCTTCGCCTTCTCGGGGGACGACGAGGCCGTCACCGGGGCCGGCTTCACCAAGAGGAAGGAGGCGGACAGCGAGGACCTACCTGACCACATGGTGGAGTGTCGTCGGCAATGCGAGGAGTACTTCGCCGGGGAGCGCACCACCTTCGACCTCCCGATGCGGGCCGAGGGCACGGACTTCCAGAGGGAGGTCTGGGCCGAGATGTGCGATATACCCCACGGCGAGACCCGCAGCTATGGCCAGGTGGCCAAGGCCATCGGCAGGCCTGGGGGTGCCAGGGCCGTGGGCCAGGCCTGTGCCAACAACCCCATCGGTCTCATCCAGCCCTGCCATCGCGTCATCGGTTCGGACGGTGACCTCACCGGCTTTGGCCATCAGACCAAGGACCTGGGCCTGAAGCAGGCCCTCATCGACCACGAGGCGAGGTCTCACTTGACGACTCTGGATGGCTTCGACGATTGACGGACCCAGGAGGGGTCATCACTCGTAGAACTTGAGACGACCATGGTCCTGGTCGTCGATCCGGGAGACCTCCGAGGCACGGAAGACGTTGGACCTACCCGAGGGCATCTGGATCTCGTACATCGGAAAGGAATCCTTCCCGACCTGGGACTCGATGACGATGCCCACGCGACCCCCGACCTTCACGAACTCGTCCTCCAGGGGTAATATGCAGCTGTCCTTGTGCGATAGGAACTTGGTAACAACCATCTCCTTCCCTCTACTTGATGGGATGGAGTAGGCCTTTCCACACAAAGGACATACGGCGTCGGTCACAACGAGCCCCTAATAGGCATTGGGAGGTCCTCGGATATATAGATTACCATGATTCGACCCGATAATGGGTATCCTTAGCCATCTTCCGAACCAGGTAGAGGTCCGTCCGCCTTCTCCGCGAGTGCGCGACGGGAGGCCTCCCTGCGGCCCCTCGAACCGGGTGGCCAGGACCCCCGAGCACTGTCATCGGGCGTCTCGGATGGTAGACCGTTGACCAGCTCCACCTCCGAGACCATGCCTCCTCTCGGCTCGGGGTCGGTGGAGTTGCTCATACCCTCCGTGCCCGGAGCCTCTCGCGGCCTCTCGTCACCTGACAATGTCACACCCCCTGCTCCACGGTGTCCTGGGGCGTCGGCCCTCCCCTGAGGAGGTCGAATATCGTTAGCACGGCGAAGACCGTGGTCGCGATGGCCCCCGCGTATATCAGCATGCGCTGCGTGTCGCCGATGGAGGCCTCTGCCTCGCCCCTTATCCAGGTGTCCCAGTTGAGGAGGACCACGGTGCCGACGAAGGCGGCCAAGGTAAGAAGGGCGAAGACGAGGCCGAACCTCGAGAACACCCTCTCCTCCGGGTCGGTCCCCCGTTCCTCAGGGGGTAGCCTGGGGTCCACCAGCTGAAGGGGTTCTCGCATGATCTCCTCGGCCTCCATCTCGTCGGCCTCGTCCCACTCGATCTCAACTCCGCACCCAGGACACGAGCTGGTCCCGAGAGGGAACGAGCTGCCGCAATCTGGACACTCGAACGCATCCCCCTCACCCATGGTATCGACTCCCCCGGTTGGCTTCGTGTTGCCAATGGTCACTTCGGTTATTAGTACCTTTTCCCCTGGTTTCCAGCTGAAACAGATACCATACATCCAAATACGACCAGCATCCAGTCCCGGCAGGCCCCCTCGACCCCCCCGTTATTCCCCTCACGCCGGTCCTGTGAGGTGTGAATTATTTATCCCCGGGGGGGAATCCGGTTGTCACGAACACCCCTAGGAGGAACCAAATATGGGTCTTTTCAAGAAGGACGCTCCCACCAAGACCGTGGAGCTCCACGTCACCGGAATGAGCTGCAACCACTGCGAGATGAGGGTCGTCAAGTCCCTCACCAAGGTGCCTGGCGTCAAGGACGCCCAGGCAGACCACAACGACCAACGGGCCGTCGTCACCTACGAGGGCGACGTGGCCATGGATGACCTGGTCGCCGCCGTCGACGACGCGGGCTACACCGCCGAGGCGGCGGAGTGACCTGCTGACGGGGGGTTGGTGATATGGAACAGGTCTGGTTGCACAAGGAGGGCACCGTTGCCATCGTCAGGCTCGCCAAGGGCGTGACCAACGCCATCGGCATGCAGCTGGTGAACGACCTGCGGGCCAAGGTCAAGGAGGTCCGGGACGACCCCGAGGCCCGGGCGCTGCTCCTGACCTCGGAGAGCGACAGGTTCTTCTCCATCGGCCTCGACATCCCGGAGCTGATAGAGTACGACAAGGACCAGTTCGCCCAGTTCATCGAGCTGTTCGACCGGCTGTGCATCGAGCTCTATTCCCTTCCCAAGCCCACGGTGGTGGCCATCCGGGGCCACGCCACGGCGGGAGGCGCCATCCTCGCCCTCACGGGCGACCACCGCGTGATGACCACCGGCCGCGTCGCCATGGGCCTCAACGAGGTCCGCCTCGGCGTTACCGTGCCATACCCCACCGACCGTATGCTCCGGGACCTTGTGGGCTCGAGGACCGCCCGCGACGTGATGGAGGTGGGCGACTTCTTCAACCCCGAGGAGCTGCTGGCCATGGGCCTGGTCGACGAGATCGTCCCACCGGACGAGGTGCTGTTCATCGCCAGGGAGCTGGCGACCTCCCTGGCAGCCTCCCCCACGGAGGCCTACGCCGCCATCAAGGCCAACCGCACGGGTCCCGTGGTGGCCGCCATCGAGGCGGACCTGCCCGCCAAGCAGGCGGAGTTCGTGGACATGTGGTACTCCCCGGCGGCCCAGGCCCAGCTGGAAGAGGCGATGCTCAAGTTCTGAGCCGCGTTGCGGTCAATCGTCGAGCCCGAGGTGGGCCCTGTGTGCCCTACGGTAGTTCTCCAGGCCATTCCTGGTCCGGTCCATCGACTTCTTCATCCCGTTCAGCTGGCCCTTTATCTTGTTGCCCTCGGCGAACATGTCGTCCAACCCATCGGGCTTGCAGCCCTCTGCCCTCCGGATCAGCTCCCGCAGCTTTCGTTCCGCCTCCTCCAGCTCCTTCAGCTTGTCGAGGCACTGCTTGTAGCAGAGGTTGTTCATGTCCACCTCGGGCGTTTCCGGTGCCGGTGGCAGCTTCTTGAGGCAGTCCTCCCAGCTCGAGAGGGCATCTGAGATCTTCCCGTCCAGCTCGACCAGCCTCTGGAGCTTCTCGTAGGATTTGAGGGCTCTGTCCAGCACCCTGGGGAAGGACTTGAAGGCCTTCGTTGCCTGGTCGGCCTCCTTGGACGACAGGTGCAGATTGAGTATCTTTGCACCCATTATGTACTTGGGATCGAACATGCCCTGGAACACCGCATAGATGCCCCCGACGGCCTTGATGGTGTCCGTGGGTATCGGGGCAAGGACAGTGTCCTCGGCGCCGTAGCCCACAGCCGTGCCTACAGGGCCGCCCCAGTCGAAGACCCCGATGAACTCATCGGGCAGGTCGGCGTCGGTGAAGGATTTCATGTCCATCAGTCGCTTGGCCTCGTCGCGGAACTGTTTGAAGGAGTTCCACCACTGGTCCCACGCGCCCTGGGCGTCCATCTGGGAATGGCGGTTCCTCGGCCCCTCCATCTGGGAGCCGCCCTTGAGGTTCTCGTACTTGCGCTTCAGCTCCTCGATGCGAGCCTTGGTGCGCTTGACCTTTGCCAGGCAGTCCTTGCAGTCGTCCACGCCCTTGCGATCGGGGGTGGCGGCATCGTCCGCTTCCTGGGCGTCATTGGCGGCCGAGGTGGCCTCACCTCCCATCTTCACCGCGTTCTCCTGGGCGTCGTTGGCCGCCCCTCGGAGACGGTCGGCCTCCTCCCGCGCCTTCCTGGCCTTCTCGCAGGCCTCGTCCGCCTTCTTCTTGGCGTCCTTGGCCTCTTCCCGGGCCTCCTCGGCCTTCTTCTTGGCCTCCTTGGCCTCTTCCTTGGCGTCGTCCAGGTCCTTCTTGAGCTTCTTGTACTCCTTATAGCGTTTCTTTAGCTCCCTGTTGAGGTCTATCTCTGCCTGGTCGTCACGGTAATAGACGTGGGTCACGTGGATCATCGTGCCGAAGCCGACACCGCCATGGGTGTAGCCGGGCTTTGGCCCCAAGGAGACCCCGTCGACTTGGGGTACGTCACCCTCCAGCTCCTTCATCCTGTCCTCTAGATCCTTGACCCGGTCCTCGGCCTTCTTGGCCTCCTTCTCGGCGTCCCCGACGCCCTCGCCCTCGTACTCCTTCTTGGCGTCGTCGCACTCCTTCTCGGCCTCGCGGGCCTTCTCCTCGGCGTCGTCGGCGGTGAGGTCCGCCTTGTCGGCCTGCTCCTGGGCATCGTCGGCATCGTCCTTCGCATCGTCTGCCGCGGCATCGGCATCGGATATGCCCCGTGCCGTCGTCGAGTAGGCCTCGATTATATCCACGCATGGCTCGCCCTTCCCGTCGTCCTCCTTGGTCGTCGAGGCGATGGGAGGCACAATGGGAGGCGCGGAGGCCGGTGGCTTATCCGGATCCTTGGTGGTGGTCGTTCCCGTGGAGGTGTCCGAGGTCATCGCGGTCGTTGGGTATGGGAAATCGGATCGACCAGTTTCTCGGGGGGTCTTGCCCACGTCGTCATCGACGGGGATCATCACCTCCCCCTCGTCCTCGGTCCTGTCCGGGAACTCATCCTCGATGGACGGCTCTGGTGTCTTGGGTGCCGCTGTCGTGGTAGTGGACGTGCCTCCGGTCCCCGTCACGGGTGGCATCTCCACGGGCTTGATCTCGGGCTCCTTGGCAGGAGTGCTCGACTTCTTCGGCTTCTTCCGGGCCACGGCCACGATGCCGATGATGAACAGTATCCCAATGAGCAGGAGTGGGACCAGCCAGGGCCGGAGGTCCTCGGGGACCCGCTCCATAGGGAGGTACTGGTTCACAGGCTCGAAGGCGTCGAGGAACTGGTCAACCGGGCTCTTGTCACCATCGTCACCGTTATCCCCATCCCCATCGCCCTCGATCCTGATCGAGCCTCCTGAGGCGTCGGGGACGGTGTACGTGTCCACGGGGACCTCGGTCCCGTGGAACTCCGGCATGAAGACACGGACCTCCATGTCATGGGTCCCCTCACTGGCCTGCAACCACATTAGGTCGACAGTCTTGTTGGTCATGGCTGGTATGGTTGTGGTGATTGTGTCCACGACCTCACCGTCGACCACCAGCTGGACTATTGCCTCTTGAGGAAAATCACCGAGGTTCGATATGACGGAGTCGACGTTGACGGTGTCGCCAGGTCTGATGTCATCCGAGGTGATGGGGAATGCATATACATGCAATGGGCTGGGCAGCATGACAAGAGAGTTGTCATCAGGATCCTTCACCTCGACTATCCACGTTGACTTCCCACTGGTGGTGTCATTGACGAGGTTGACCACCAACTTGAGGTCGTGGGCCCCCGGTGATACAGATGGCCATATGAACACTATGGTATCATCGCTGCCCGCGTCCAGGCGAAAAAATCCCGTGTCAACCGATAGTTCGTCCACGACCAAACTGAATTCCAGGTCCAACGGCACCTCTCCCTCGTTCAGGAGCTCCAGCGGGATAGGCACCGTCTCGCATCCGACGTACATGTAAGGGTCGATCACGGGGGGTTCAATGGCCAAGAAGTTGAGGTCCTGTTCGGGCAGTATCCACCGGGTGATGAGGGTCATCGAGTTGCTGGCCAGGTCCTTCGCCGTGACGGTAACACTGTGCTCTCCAGGCACAATGTCGTCGTATGGGATGGTCACCACGAAGAAGACATCGTTGCCCGAGAGCATCGGGAACACCCAGTCCCCGTCATCCCAGTTCCACTTGATCGTGTCCCCGTCCAAGTGAAGGTCGGTGACCTGGGTACCTATGAGCACGTTGCCGTTGGAGGCGATGGTGGTGCACGCGTAGACGATGTCGGGAACGGTGTTGTCCACGATGATGTCGAAGGAGCCCATGCCGATGTTGCCCGCCTCGTCCGCTGACAGCGTGCTGACCACGTGGGGCCCGTCGACCAGGAGGAACGTGTCGATGATCGCCTGAAAGGTATCGGGCGCTATCTGGGTGAACATTGCCGGCGCCCCCGCGTCGACGGAATAGGTCACCGATGCGGGGTCCAGTGGAGCCTCGCCCTCGATGATTATGGTGATGGTGATGATGAGCTCCCCTGAGACGAACCCGCCGGTGAAGGGGGTCGCCATACCCGGACCGGTGTAGTCGGTGCTCATCGTGACCTGATTGTAGCTCCCGTCACCGTCCAGGTCAACGTAGACGGAGACCGGGTCCCCCTCGGCTATATCGATGACGCCCCCTGCAGCGTTGGTGCAGGAGCCGGAGGAGCCCCCGTCGGAGCAGACCGTGAAGTTGCCAGTGTAGATGCCGTCGTTGGCGGCGGCGTCACCGTGGGTGCCGTCGTCGTACAGCGTCACGTTGAACCCGTCGCCCGGATTGGTCGGGTCGGAAACCGTGGCGTTCCGCGTCCCCCCGACGGAGGAGAAATCGGTGGCCGTGATGCCGATGACGGCACCGTCCCTGATGACCTTGGCCTCGTCGGTGAAGTCCTCGTTCCACAGCTGGACCGCATCCAGGGCCCCCTCGGCCCCGGGGGCCGTGAGAAGCAATGCTCCGGACAGTGCGATCAATGCAAGAACAGGCGTCCATCGCAGGTATATCGATACGGCATTCATCCTACTCACCCAACGGGCCGACACTGCGGTCAATAGAAAAAAGGTTTCCGAGAAAAACGGCACCTACCTGTGCATGGGTTCACTTGTACTCGTCCCACGCCTTGATGTAGAGGTCCATCTCCGTCCGGTTGACGGACGCGGAGATGAAGGCCCGGGCCAGCTGGATGTTGGCGATCACCGGCACCGAGAAGCGGGCCGCCTCCCTGCGCACCGCCGCCGAGGCGTCGTCGGAGGTGCGGGCGTACCCCGAGGGGATGGCCACCACCAGGTCGAAGGCGCCCTGGGCCATCAGCGTGCCCACGTTGGGCTCGCCGTCCTGGTGTATCTTCTGGACCTTCTCCAGGCCGATCCCGTGCATCTTGTAGAACTCCCACGTGTGCTCGGTGGCGTAGAGGGGCAGGTCCGTCGCCGCCAACTTCCTGACCTCGTCCAGGAGCTTGTACTTGTTCTCGTCCCCGGAGATGGTGATGAGGGCGCCCTTCCTGGGCAGCACGAAGTCCACCGCCAGCAGCGCCTTCAGCAGCGCCGCGTCCAGGTCCTCGCCGAAGCATCCCACCTCACCCGTCGAGGCCATCTCCACCGAGGGCACCGGGTCGGTGCCCGTCAGGCGCGAGTATGAGAACTGGGGCGCCTTCACCACCACGTAGTCCAGCTCCAGGGCCGAGGGCTGCACCGCGGGCACCTCCTCCCCCAGCATCACCCGGGTGGCCAGGTCGACGAAGTCCACCTTCAGCGCCTTGCTGACGAAGGGCACGCTGCGGGAGGCCCGCAGGTTGCACTCGATGACCATCACCCGGTTGTCCCGGGCCAGGAACTGGAGGTTCATCGGACCCGACACCCGGAGCGCCCGGGCCACCTCCCTGGCGATGGTCTTGACCCGGCGGACCGTCTCCAGGTAGGTCCGCTGAGGCGGCAGCACCATGGTGGCGTCCCCCGAGTGGACTCCCGCGTTCTCCACGTGCTCCACCACGGCCCACGCCAGCAGCCGTCCGTCCCGGGCGACGGCGTCGATCTCCACCTCCTTGGAGTTCTCGAAGTACTTGGACACCACCACCGGGTGGTCCTCGGCCACCTTGGCCGCACGCCGCAGGCAGTAGTCCAGGTCGTCCTCGTTGAAGGCCACGGACATGGCCGCTCCCGACAGCACGTACGAGGGGCGCACCAGCACGGGGTAGCCCGCGTCGGCGGCGAAGGCGAAGGCGCCCTCCACCGAGCTGGCCTCCACCCACGGGGGCTGGTCCACCCCCAGGCGGTCCAGCAGCGACGAGAACCGGTGCCGGTCCTCCGCCCGGTCCACGTCGTCGGGGTGGGTGCCCAGGATGCGCATGGACGCGCCGTGGCACCGGGAGGCCAGGTTGTTGGGGATCTGGCCCCCGAAGGAGATGACCACGCCCTCGGGGTTCTCCAGGTCGTGGATGTCCTGCACCCGCTCGAAGGAAAGCTCCTCGAAGTACAGCCGGTCGCAGATGTCGAAGTCGGTGGACACCGTCTCCGGGTTGTAGTTGACCATGATGGTCTCGTAGCCGCAGGCCCGGGCCGTCTGCACCGCCTTCACGCCGCACCAGTCGAACTCCACGGAGGAACCTATGCGGTAGGCCCCCGAGCCCAGCACCATCACCGCCCGCCGCCTGGGGAACACCACGTCGTGAGCGATGCCGTCGTAGGTGAGGTACAGGTAGTTGGTGCGCGCTGGGAACTCCCCGGCAAGGGTGTCGATCTGCCTCACCACCGGGAGCACGCCGAGCCGCTTGCGGAGCTCCCGGACCTCCGCCTCCGTCCGTCCGGTCAGCTTGCCTATCTGGTGGTCGGAGAAGCCCAGCACCTTCGCCCTGCGAAGGCCCTCCGTGTCGAGGGTCACCCCATCACGAAACCCCTGGGCGAAGGTCGTGACAGTGCGGATGCGCTCGAGGAACCACCTGTCGATGGCGGTGCCCTTCCAGAGCTCCTCCACCGTCGCTCCCTCCTCCAGGGCCTGGGCCACGTGCAGGATGCGCTGGTCGGTGGGGGTCATGCTCTCCGCCCGCGCGTCGTTCTCCGTGGCCTGGCCGTCGTTGGCCACCAGACCGTGGATGCCAACCTGCAGCATCCGCAGCGCCTTCTGGAGGGCCTCCTCGAAGGTGCGGCCGATGGCCATGACCTCGCCCACGGACTTCATCTCCGTGCCTATCTTCTTGGAGACCTGGGGGAACTTCTGCAGGTCCCAACGGGGCACCTTGACCACCACGTAGTCCAGGGCGGGCTCGAAGCAGGCCGACGTCCGCTGGGTCACCGCGTTGGGCAGGTCGGGCAGATCGTAGCCCAGGGCCAGCTTGGTGGCCACGTAGGCCAGGGGATAGCCGGTGGCCTTGGAGGCCAGGGCGGAGCTTCGCGAGAGCCTCGCGTTGACCTCTATGACCCGGTACTCCGTCGAGTCGGGGTCCAGGGCGTACTGGACGTTGCACTCGCCGATGATGCCCAGGTGGCGCACGATCTTGATGGATGCCGCCCGCAGGCCGTGGTACTCCTCGTCGGACAGCGTCTGGGAGGGGGCCACCACGATGCTCTCGCCAGTGTGGATGCCCAGGGGGTCGATGTTCTCCATGTTGCACACGGTGATGCAGTTGTCCGCCGAATCTCGGACCACCTCGTACTCCACCTCCTTCCACCCGCCCAAATACTCCTCGATGAGCAGCTGGCCCGACGCGGCCAGGGCCCGGGTGGCGATCTCCCGGAGCTCCCCCTCGTCGTGGGCCACACCGCTCCCCCGGCCGCCCAGGGAGAAGGCGGCCCGGGCCATCACCGGGAAACCTATCTCCGAGGCCGCCCCGAGGGCGTCCTTGACGGAGGTCACCGGGATGCTGGTGGGCACCGGCACACTGATCTCGGCCAGCTTCTGGCAGAACAGCTCCCGGTCCTCGGTGTCCTCGATGCTCTTGACGGGCGTTCCCAGCACCTGGACCCCATGCTCCCCCAGGATGCCGTCCCGGTAGAGGGCGACCCCGCAGTTGAGGGCGGTCTGCCCCCCGAAGGACAGGAGGATGGCGTCGGGCTGCTCCCTCGCTATCACCCGGGCGACGAAGTCGGGGGTCACCGGCAGGAAGTAGACCCTGTCGGCCACCCCCTCCGAGGTCTGGATGGTGGCGATGTTGGGGTTGACGAGCACGGTGGAGACGCCCTCCTCGCGCAACGCCTTGAGGGCCTGGGCCCCGGAGTAGTCGAACTCGCCAGCCTGTCCGATGCGCAGCGGCCCCGAGCCCAGGACCAGCACCTTCCCGGGGGAGTGGTGGCGCGCCATCTCAACCCCTCCCCCGCACCAGGTCGGCGAAGCGGTCGAAGAGGAAGTCGGTGTCCGTGGGACCGGGCCGGGCCTCGGGGTGGAACTGCACCGCCCAGGCCAGGCCGTCCTCCCGGCGGATGCCCTCGCAGCTGCCGTCGTTGGCGTTGGTGAACCACACGTCCCAGTCCCCGGGCAGGCTGTCCACGTCCACCACGTAGCCGTGGTTCTGGGACGTGATGTAGCACCTGCCGGTGCCCACCTCCAGGGCGGGCTGGTTCTGGCTCCTGTGGCCGTAGGTGATCTTGTGGGTGCTGCCCCCGGCGGCCAGGCCCATGAGCTGGTTCCCCAGGCAGATGCCCATCACGGGGATGTCCGACTCCAGGGCGGCCCGCATCGAGTCCACGGAGGTGGGGTACATCTCCGGGTCCCCCGGGCCGTTCCCCGCCACGATGGCCACAGGCTCCAGGGCCATGGGGTCCATGTTGTAGGGCACCCGGGCCACCTCGAAGCCCCGCAGGGCCAGGGACCGCAGGATGGAGGTCTTGACCCCGGCGTCGATGACGGCGATGCGGGGACCCGCCCCCTCGTTGTAGACCCGGGCCTTGGCCGAGCACACCTCCCCTGCCAGGTCACGCTGGTTGGGGTCCTCGAAGTCCACGGTCCCGTCGTCGTCGACGAACCGGCCCGGCATCACGCCCCGGGCCCGTAGCCGCTTGGTGACGTGGCGGGTGTCCACACCGGTCAATCCGGGAACGCCCTCCTCGGCAAGCCACTCGTGGAGCGACCGCACCGCGGCATGGTGGGAGTAGTCCTGGGAAAGGGTGGCCACCACCAGGCCCGCCACCTGGATCCTGTCGGATTCGAAGTGCCTGGGAAGTCCCAGGTCGTCGACGCCTCCCGCGGGCACGCCGTAGTTGCCCACGAGGGGGTAGGTGAGGACGAGTATCTGACCGCAGTAGGAGGGGTCGGTGAGGCTCTCGGGATAGCCCACCATGCCGGTGTTGAAGACCACCTCGCCTGCCATTGGAGCCCAGGCTCCGAAGGGGTCGCCAGAGAAGCTGGTCCCGTCCTGGAGCTCGAGCCTCGCGCCGCGAGATTCCATCCGGGAGCAGGAGATGGGGTAGGGGGATAATAAGGTTACCGTACCCACCGCTTCACCTCCCATGGGACAAACCATATTATAGGCCCTGCCGATGGTGTCGAGAATGCCGCCCATATGGTCCGGGAAGCGTAGATGGAACCTCGTCGCGAGGCTCGGCCTCATCGCCCTGGCCCTGTCCACCCTACTGTTCGCGGACCAGTTCTACGAGCACCTCAAGGCCCACCTGTCGGGCTCCATAGTCGACGACGTCATCACGGGAGAGTGGCACGTCGTGCTGTTCAACATCGCCCTCTTCCTCAGCTTCCTCATCCCCCTCACCTTCCGCAGGAAGGCCGACTGGAAGGAGTACACCATCGTGGTGGCCTTCATCGTCAGCCTGTTCGTGGAGATGTACGGCATCCCGCTGCTCATCATCCTGGTCGCCGGTAGGGGTTCCACACCTGCGCCACCTGACCTGGACACTCCCCTGGTCATCGATTTCCTGGGCGTCGAGTTCGCCTTCACCATTCCGATGATATACGGGGCGGTCCTCATCCTCCTGGGCATGACCCTCATCATCGTGGGGTGGGTCCAATTGTTCAAGGGCATCAAGGACAAAGAACTGGTCACCACCGGCCTGTACGCCATCTCCCGCAACCCCCAGTACCTGGGCTTCATGCTGGTCGTCGCAGGATGGTGGGTGGGATGGCCCACCATCCTCGTCACCATCTTCGCCCCCATCCTCATCATCCTATACTACCGCCTGTGCAGGGTGGAGGAGGGCGAGGTCGGGGACCTTCCCGGCTTCGAGGAGTACCGCGAGACGGTGCCCCTGGTCATCTAGGCCACCTCCAAGTTCAAATACAAGGAGCGAGTTCACCCGGAATCGACGAGGAGGAACATAGGATGGATTCGAAGGGCTACATGGAACTGGAGGGCACCTGGGGTGCCCACAACTACCACCCGCTGCCCGTGGTCATCGAGAGGGCCGAGGGCGTATGGGTGTGGGACGTCGAGGGTAACAAGTTCATGGACATGCTGAGCGCCTACTCGGCCGTCAGCCATGGCCACCTGCACCCCCACGTGATAGCCGAGGCCAAGGCCCAGCTGGACCGCCTGACCCTCACGTCCCGGGCCTTCTACAACGACCGCCTGGGGCCCTTCCTCAAGCGGCTTTGCGAACTCGCTGGCATGGAGATGGCGCTGCCCATGAACACCGGCGCCGAGGCTGTGGAGACGGCCATCAAGATGGCACGCAAGTATGCCCACACCAAGATGGGCGTCCCCGCGGGAAAGGGCGAGATAATCGTCTGCGAGAACAACTTCCACGGCCGGACCACCACCATCGTTAGCTTCTCCTCCGACCCCGACAGCCGGGAGGGCTTCGGCCCCTTCACCCCGGGCTTCACCACCATCCCCTTCAATGACCTGGACGCCTTCCAGGAGGCCATCCACGACGAGACCATCGGCATCCTGGTCGAGCCCATCCAGGCCGAGGCGGGCATCTTCGTGCCCGACCCCGGGTACCTCAAGGGCCTTCGCGACATCTGCGACGACAAGGGCGTCCTGCTCATGTTCGACGAGATCCAGACGGGCCTGTGCCGCACCGGGAAGATGTTCGCCTTCCAGTACGAGGACGCCCAGCCGGACGTGCTCACCGTGGGCAAGGCCCTCGGCGCGGGCGTCATACCCCTTTCGGCCGCGATCGCCAGTCGGGAGATCATGTCGGTCTTCACCCCGGGGAGCCACGGCAGCACCTTCGGGGGCAACCCCCTGGCCTGCGCCGTGGGCGAGGCCGCCATAGACGTCCTCGTCGACGAGAGGCTGGACGAGAGGGCCACCGAGCTGGGCGGCTACCTGATGGGTCGCCTCGAGGAGGTCCGCACCCCGAACGTGAAGGAGGTCCGGGGCAAGGGCCTGCTGGTGGGCATCGAGATGCACCTGGGCGAGGGCGAGACCGTCCGCCCCCACTGCGAGAGGCTGATGGGCCTGGGCATGCTCTGCAAGGACACCCACGAGAGGACCATCAGGCTGGCTCCCCCGCTGACCATCACCCGCGAGGAGCTGGACTGGGCCGTCGATCTTCTGGCCCAGGTGTTGTGAGGCGGCGCCCGCCCCCTCCGTTGGTTGGAGGCTGCGGGAGGGAGCGGACACCGACCCCATGTGAACCTAAGCCCCCGCCGGCCTGGCGAGGACGGGCTTGCTGTCCTTCTCCTCCTTGCTCCTGTCCCCCATGTACGATACCGTCCTCTGGGGGAACGCCACGACGATGCCCTCATCCCGGAACCTCTTGTCTATGGTCTCCTGGATCAGGCCCGCGGTCCTCCACTGGTCCAGGACCTCCCGGACGTAGTACCAGGCCCTGAACTCCAGCGAGTTGTCCCCGAACTTCTTGAAGTTGACCAAGGGCTTGCGCTTGTAGTCGTCCAGGACCACGCTGGGCTGGTCGTTGATGACCTCGAGGATGATCTCCTTCGTCCTGGCGACGTCCGATCCGTACTCGACCCCGATGTCCATCTCGAGGCGCAGATTGAGGTCGGGCTCGTTCAGGTTGACGATGGTCCGGTTCGCCAGGGCGTTGTTGGGGACTATCAGGTACTCGTGGCCCAGGATGTTGTACAGCCTGGTGGACCGGAAGCCCACCCTTAGGACCTCGCAGTACTGCTCGTTGTAGAGGATGGTGTCCCCCTGCTCGAAGGGCTGGTCCATCATGATCCACAATCCCGAGAAGAAGTTGGAGATGGTGTCCTGTAGGGCTATTCCTAGGATGATGCCCAGGATGCCGAGGCCCGCCACGAACACCATGACGTCGACGCCGTTGTAGCTGAGCGCCCACAGGATCCCGATGATCACGACGGCCATCCCTCCTATGATGTCCATGAGAGGTATGAAGCTCTTGTATGCGTTCGTGCCCTTGCTCTTCGAGTATTCCTTGGCGAAGGGGATGATGACCGATCGATAGACCTGGTACACAAGATAAATGACGATTATCGAGAAGACCAACTTGTAAAGGACATAGATCGACTCCCATAGCGCTTCTGGTATCTGCTCGATCACGGTGAGGGATTCCACGATACCGTACAATAGGATGAGGATGAAGATGGGCCAGTCTATTATCTTCTTGATCTCCTCGTCCGTGTTCGTCTCGTAGCGTTCGAACACCTTTCGCAGGACCCAGTGTATTATATACACCGTGACACCCGCGATCAACAACCAAATACCGACCAGTATCAGGAACCTGATGAACTGGTCGCCTGCCCACTCTTGCAGCGTTCCGATTGGATCTGACATATCGCAGCCTCCGGAGGATGGAAGGCCGTACAGATTGAATACTTTACTCATCCGGCGGTGCCCGCATCCCTATAGCGTCAAGAATCCGTTGGGTTCTTACATGTAGTCTCATTATCCCTGAT
>CBDUQW010000014.1:0-51334 GCA_965369625.1 uncultured Thermoplasmata archaeon
TCGATGGTCCGGGTCTCCCAGATCTGGCCGTCCGCCGTCAGCAAGACCCTGGCACCATCGACCATGTACCCGGTATCGTCCCTGACCGCTCCTTCGACGACGGTCTTCGGGATGGCCTCGTGGTCCAGGTGGACCTCGAGGTACAGCATGCCCTTGTCGGGGGGTGTCGCCAGCTGGCCCGTGACCTGCACGTGGTACTGGTCCTCCACTCGGTAACTCAGGGGACCGCCGTCGACGGGGACCTCGAGCACTGAGAATCCCCCGTCCGCGTCCGTCCTCGTGACCACGCTGAAGTCATCCTTCCACAGGGTCACCTTGGCGCCCTCCACGGGGCCGCCGTCATCGGTCACGGTGCCCGACAGCGTCGTATGCGCGGGCCGGTGCCTCTCCATCTCCAGGAGCAGGTAGTTCGCGGTGTACTCCTCCAGGACGGTCTCCACGACGAGAACGTCGTAGCCCGGTACCGTGGCGACCACGTGGGTCGTCACCCCCGGGGGCAGGTTGTGGATGAGGAAGCCACCGTCCTCCCCCGAGTGGACCAACCATACGATGCCCTCTGCGTTCACGGTCACCACAGCGCCGTTGACGGGTCGGTCGGTCGAGGTGTCCACTACGGTGCCATCCAGCGTCACGGCGTTGCTGGTGCGGGTGATATGGAGCCTCACGACGCCGGAGCCACCGTCCTCGAGGTCGTAGACATGGGCGGAGGTGGTGTAGCTCTCCTTCGATGCGACGATGGTCTGCCGACCCTCCAGGTCGTCCCCGGTCACTACGACCAGACCCTCCGAGTCGGTGGCCCACGTCCCCTCGATGTCCTCGAGGGTGATAACGGAGTCGTCGATCGGCTCACCGGTCCTGGCGTTGGAGACATGGACCCAGAGGGTCTCGGGACCGCCCGCACCATCAGACATGAGGACGAGCCTGACGGTGGCGACCCCTTGGTCGGGGATGGTCACGGGATAGGTGGAGGGCCTGTAACCTCGCAAGGATACCATCAGGTCCCGCTGGCCCATCCGCTCATCGACCAGGGCGCTGAAGTTCCCGTCCAGGTCCGTGGTCCACGAGACCTGACTTCCCTCGATGCCGATCATCGCTCCGGGAAGCGGTAGTCCCCTGGCATCCGTCACCTGACCCCGGACCAGCTCCATGGGGGTCTCAGGGATGAGGATCAGCTCGATGCGGGTGACGGTATCCGGGACCACGAACACCTCCTGGGTCGTCGTGGTGTGACCGACGGCCTCCGCCGAGATGGTGTACGCACTGGTCGAGAAGGGTACCTCGGTGAACTCGAAGCGTCCCGAGGCGTCGGTGAGGGTGGTCCTCTTGGACCCCCCCTCCCCCTCGAGGATTACGAGGGAGCTCTCCATCGGGGAGCCGTCGAAGGCCTCCACCATGCCCACCACCGAGCCGGGAGCCTCCTCCATCTCCACCATGTAGATGGACATGGTCATCACCTTGCCATCGGTGAGGTCGTAATCTATGCGGGCCGTCATGTAGCCCTCCTTCGAGAAGAGGATGGCGTGGGACCCGTCCAGGTCGTTCCCCGTCAGGTTGAACCAGCCGTTCTCGTCGGTGGGCACGCCATGGGAGGTTCCCTCGACGTGGACGAGCACTCCCCGGGCGGCCATGCCATGCTCGTCGTGGACGTGGCCGTTGACGGTCTCGGTGTCCGGACCTCCACCGTTCGCCGCGAGGGCCAGGGGTGATGCGATGACCAGCAGCACGACTAGAAGTGGAAGGAGGCGGCCGGTCAAGGCTCTATTACGAGGTCCAGGAGGTCCGGACATAGGGGGTTCACCCAGGCTATCGTGGACTACCGGTTTTTCATCCACTGAGTGGCTATATATAAACCATTGAACTGCCTTGGACTCAATATCCTACGAATGGGTTAATAAACCATGGCATTCTGGTTGCCTCCCTGATACAGGGTCACCAGATGCCCACGGTCCAGGAGAGCACGGCGGCGGTGGCGACACCGTAGAGGAAGCCCACCACCACCTCGGTCGTCGTGTGCTTGCCCAGTGCGAGCCGCGACCACGCGATGGGGATGACACCGAGCATCAGTGGCAGTGCCATCGGGCCGTAGAGGACGACCAGCACGGTGGTCCCCGACGCCCAGGCGGAGGTGTGGCCCGATATCTTGAGGAAGTACGTCGCCACCAGGACCGACCCTGCCAGGAGGAAGAGCAGTGCGCCGAGGCGTAGGATCCAGTCGGGGGCGCCGACGATGTAGAGGACGCCGAGCCCTACCATGGAGCTGGCGCCCGTCAGGGCCAGGGGGGCGAGACGAGCGTGCTGGTCGAATATGTGGACCGAATCCACCCTTCCGGCGCGTTTGAGGTGCCTGGCGTACAACAGGGGTATCACGACGGTGAACCCCACGGCGATGGAGCCGTAGAGGAGGGCCTCCCACCAGCTCTCGACGTAGTACAGACCCGCCAGCAGGATGAACAGCGGGGACGTCAGGTACGGGGTGGTCAGACCCGAGACAACTCTCGCCGTGCTGCTGTCGGTCCCCATCGTAGCCTCCGTCCGGGACACCTGCCGCTCATGGTGATGCGCCTACTTGGGCATTGCGTCTTTAGGGGTCCCTAAAGGATTCGGTTCCCCTGATTGGTACCTAAGGCAGCATCCTTTTAATAATAGGCTCCGATGGTACGTTCGGACCTGTTGCGACCACACCAGCCCTCGGGCCGTTGTGCAGGCACCTCGGACCCGATGGTGCGGGTCCAGGGGAGGAGAGCGGCGTATTGCGGGAGCAATGGCCCAGGCCCACCGACGGTGTGAGCGAGATGGAGGAAGAAGGGAACCAGAGGGAGGCTCAGCTCCTCGACCAGATCGAGCAGCTCAAGGACCGCCTAGCGAGATGCACCGATTCCGAGGAGGAGCTGCAGGAGAGCGAGGAGCGCTACCGAATGATGGCCGCAGCGACCTTCGAGGGCATCGTCATCCACAAGGGTGGCCAGATCCTTGACGTGAACGAACGCATCTGCGAGATGTCGGGATACAGCAAGGAGGAGCTGACAGGGAGCAACTTCTTGGAGATTCTACATCCCGACTCCCACGAGGTGGTTATGCGGCACATCCAGAGCGGCAGCGAAAGCCCCTACGAGATCTTTACCCTCGCCAAGGACGGCTCCAGCCTCGAGCTGGAGGTCCAGAGCAAGGAGGTCCCGTACAAGGGGAAGCTGGCCCGGGTGGCTGCAATCCGGGATATCCAGGAACGGAAGCGACAAGAGGAGGCCCTCCGAAGGAGCGAGGAGCACCTACGCCTGGTCACGGAGAGCCTCAACGACGTCATCTGGACGATGGACCTCGACCTTCGGTACACCTACGTCAGTCCCTCGGTCGAGCGCCAACGTGGTTTCACCCCCGAGGAGTTCCTCGAGCAGAGCATCCAGGAGGTGATGACCCCCGCCTCCCTGGAGAAGGTGTTAGAGGTGGTCTCAACGGTGCTCAAACCCATCCTCGCAGGAGAGGCCGACCCCCACGTGAACGTGACCCTCGAGCTGGAGATGTACAGGAAGGACGGCTCCATAGTACTGACAGAGATGTCCATCTCCCTCCTGCTCGACGAAGATGACCGTCCCACTGGGATCCTGGGATTGACCCGCGACATAAGCGAGCGAAGGGCGGCGGAGGAGGCAATGGTCCGAAGCGACGCCCGCTACCGGCTGTTCGCGGAGAACGCGGACGACATCATCTTCACCATGAGGCCCGATCTCACCCTCAACTACGTCAGCCCGTCCATGAGCAAGCTGACGGGCTACACCCTCGAGGAGCTGGTCGAGATGGGCTGGCAGGGACTCTTCACACCAGATTCCCTGGAAGAGGCACTTGATGGGATATCCGAGGACGTCCTGGGGGTCATCGAACCCGAAAAGGCCAGGGAGCGGGCCGTCCTGATGGAGCTGGAGCTCATCAAGAAGGACGGAGGGTCCCTGTGGATAGAGGTGAACGTCTCCCTGCTGACGGATGGATCGGGGGAGGTCGCTGAGCTCCTCGGTGTGGCCCGGGACGTGACGGAGCGGAAGCGGACCCAGGAGCAGTTCATGGAGGAGAAGAAACGGGCCGAGCTCTACCTCGACCTGTTCGGCCACGACATCCGCAACATCAACCAGGGCATCATGTCATACCTGGAGCTCATCCTGATGCGCCAGAACCTCGATCCCGAGGAGGCGGGGTACATCAAGAGCGTCCTCGAGCAGGCCACCCGCATCAATGACCTGGTGGCGAAGGTCCAGAGGCTCACCCAGCTCCGGGTCCGGGAGATAGTGCCAGAGGACGTGGACACCGGAAGGTTGGTCCACGGGGCCATCGACTACGTCATCGCGAAGTACCCTGGACGCACCATCGAGATGAGAGCCTCCCCGGACTGCAACGGGTGTATCGTGAAGGGGTCGAACATGCTCACGGATGTCTTCATCAGCATCCTCGACAACTCCGTCCGCTTCAACCGGAACCAGACCGTCGAGGTGGACATCAACTGCGAGGTCACCACTGACAGCGGCTACGTCAGGATAACGATAGACGACAGGGGTCCAGGCATCTCCGACGAGATGAAGGAGAAGGTCTTCAAGCGCCTCGACCTGCCCGAGGAGGGTGCGAAGGGCTCGGGTCTGGGACTGACCGTCGTGTGGGAGATAATCAAGCAGGTCCACGGAAGGATCTGGGTCGAGGACCGGGTTCCCGGCGAGCCAAGCAAGGGAAGCAGGTTCGTCATCGAACTGCCAAGGGGCGGCGGGGAAGCCTAGGGTAGCCTTCCGTCGGTATGGTCAGGCCCAGGCCGTGCATCCGATGGATAGCGTTCCTTTGAATATCTTATCGAAGAAGCTCACCAGGATGGACCTCCCGGTGCTCTGACCGGACATGGACGAGGCGGTGACGCTGGCACCGTCGAGGCCACCGCCTCGCCCATTGAGCGGTCAAAAGGGGTGGTCGGTGATATCCCTTGCGCCGTCATTATGACCACCGCCCGAGGTCGCCCAAAGAATGATGTACGGCGACAGACCATTATCAACGGGGTCTTCCATGGGTCAGTTGAGCGGTTACATGGCCCTCCAGGAGCTTCTGGCGGGGAACCGGCGTTACATGCAGGAACAGTCACGGCACCCCGACGGATCGGCGTACCACCGGGAGATGATCTCGAAGGACCAGCGGCCCTCCGTGGTCGTCGTGGGCTGTTCTGATTCCCGGGTCACACCCTCCGTGATCTTCGACCAGGGTCTCGGTTTCATGTTCGAGATAAGGACGGCGGGCCACATCGTCGACGACGTCGGCATGGGTAGCATCGAGTTCGCCGTGGCCCATCTGGGGACCCAGCTGGTCCTGGTCCTCGGTCACACGGGTTGCGGGGCCGTGACCCTCGCCATGACCGGCGGGGAGGTCGAGGGCAAGCAGGCCGCCGTGGCGAAGGTCCTCAGTGGCCTGCCTGCGGACGTGGGCGACGGTGTGGAGGACCCCATAGGTGCCGCGGTGGAGATCAACGTGCACAACGTGGTCGAGCATCTGGTGGAGGACGGTCCTGTCATCAGCAGGCTGGTGGCCGAGAACAGGCTCATGGTGGTGGGCGCGGTCTACGATATCGTCACCGGCGAGGTGGCGGTGATAGAGACCATCGAGTGACGGTGTGGGCCTATCCAAGGTAGCCCAGGCCGCGGAGCCTCTCCTTGAGGAGCTCCTCCTCCTCGAGGGACATCTTCCTGGAGGTCTCCTCGGAAGGCACGAACGCCTCCCTGCCCGTCCTGACAACGGGATGTTCGGATAGCCATCCTTCCTCGAAGGCGTCCTCGACGACGGACCCATCCATGTAACGGGGGACGGGTTGGCCGCAAAGGTGCAGGAGGGTGGGGGCGATGTCCTGCAGGTGGTGGTCCGTCATCTCCTGCCCCCTCCTCACGCCCGGACCCTTGAGCATGAGGACGCCCTCCCTGGCGTGCTCCGCGATGTGATCGTGCCAACCCCCGCCGATGTCGCTAAAGACGTTATCCGCGAACTCCTTTAATATCGCGTAGCCCTCCTTCGGTACTATCAAGATGTCGGGGGCGTTCTCGACGAAGGGCCCATCGTACAGGTCCTCACGACGGTTGATGGACGCGAAGGGCGACTCGCCGGTCCTCGGGTCGACCAGTCCCTCGAGGGCGGCGATGACCTCCCTCATGGCCGTCTCGTACTCCTGGCCCGGCTCCACCGAGCCCTCGGGCTGTCGTCCCCGGAGGTTGATGCTGACGCTCTGGGCTCCAGCCGAGCTGAGGAAGGCCTTGGTCCTGCTCCAGTCCACCGTCTCGAAGCTGATGGTGGGCAGGACGGCACGCAGACCCTTGGGTAACTTGTGGATAAGCCCCTCGAGCCCCAACCGCTCCATCGTCCTGGCGATGCGTCTCCGGTCGAGGAGCTTGGCCCGGACCTCCGGCAGGTCGCCCGTCCGCTTCCCGGCACCCTTCCTCTGCATCACCATGATGCCCTTGCCCACGAGGTACGAGTTGAGGTGGATGTTCCTTGACGACGGCTGGCCTCCGTGGTCGGAGTAGATAACCACCGGGACATCGGGTCCCGCCCTCTCCATGATGGCCTTGAGGCAGTCGTCGAGGACGCGATAGTGGTCCCTGAACGCATGGGAGTACCTCGCCCTCTCGGCGGTGTGCAAGGGATGGTCGGGGTCCCAGCTGGCCCAGAAGTAGTGCTGGATCCTGTCCACCTCGGTGAAGACCATCATGGCCACGTCCGTGGGCCGCGTGCCCATGAGGTGGAGGAAGGCCCTGGCCCTGTCCCGCGAGACCCTGTTCGTGAGCTCGAGGTAGAGGTCCGGCCTTCCCTTCTCCAGGTCGGTCGCCCCGCCGTAGAACGAGTAATCGGGAACCACGGTCCTGACCTCGTCGGCCAGGTCGTGGGGGTACATCAGCCCGTCCCCCTCCGTGGGCGACGGGAACCCAGCGATGATGTAACCGTCCATCTCGCCCACGGGATAGGCCATCGGCACGTTCACCATGCCGACGGTCAGCCCCGCTCGGTTCAGGATCGACCAGAAGGGCGGCGCTCGCATCGAGCCGGAGGTGGCGGATGCCAGCTCGTACTTCATCTCACCCTCCAGGAAGGTCATGTGGTCCTTGAAGTCGAACACGTTGTGCTTGCCCGGGTCGACACCGGTGTAGGATGTGACCCACCCCGGGGGTGTCACGGACGGGATCGTGCTGAGGAGGACCCCGTGGGCCCCGCCCTCGAGTATGCTCTGGAGGGTGGGAAGGTCCCCGGCCTCCACGAGGGGTTTGAGGACCCTGAAGGTGACACTGTCCATCCCCACGATGAGCAGGCGTGGCTTCCTGTCAACCAATGGGACGGGCCCCTCTTCGCCTGGCATGGGCTTTGGAATAGGACCCTCTTTATTAAAGCTTTACCTGGTGTTCCATCGAAGGGGGCCTACGATAAGCGTGGACGGTAAAGGGGACTGGCTCCTGCGAGAACCTTTCCGTAGCTTGCCCGTCATCCCCGGGTGAGGTCCCCGTTGGATCGTTCCAATGGTTGCGGGACCGGGACCAGGGAAGGTCGGGGATGGAACGAGGATTCCCTGACATAGAGAACGTCAATATATTCGTCAGCGCACGGAAAACGGTTAATACCATGTAGGGTTTCAAGAGGCCCAGAGCACGAGGTGGGAAAGCGTTATGGGAAAGGTCGTGGCCATCGGCATAGACGGCGCTCCTTGGGAGCTGGTGGACAGGTTCATCCAACGCGGTTCCCTTCCAAACCTCGCATCCCTCGTGGAGGGAGGCACGTCGGCGGACCTCATGAGCACGATACCCGCGGTGACCTCGCCAGCATGGAAGTGCTACTCCACCGGCAAGAACCCTGGCAAGCTGGGTGCTTTCTGGTGGACCAAGGTGGACTTCAAGCAGAGGCGGATGACCTTCGTGTCCTCGGCCGACTTCCGGGGCAAGGACCACTGGGACTACATCGCAGAGTCGGGGGAGACCTGTGTCGTCATCAACCAGCCCATGACCTACCCTCCACCCAAGGAGTTCAACGGCATCTTCGTATCGGGCGTACCAGCGCTGGAGAACGACGACTACACCACCCCCAAGGAGCTGAAGGCGGACCTGGTCAAGCGTCATGATTGGCGCATCGCTCCCGAGATACTTCTCGACATCAATCCGAGGAGGGCGATAAGGAGCATCACCCGCCTCATCGACGCCCGCTTCGACCTGGCGGAGGAACACCTGGCGGAAGCTGGTTTCGTCCAGGTGTCCGTATTCCTCATCGACGACGTCCAGCACTTCACCTGGCGCCAGATGAAGGAGGGGGAGGGCGAGTTCAAGGACGCCATCGAGACCCTGTGGCGCCAGATCGATGGCCGCATAGGCAGGCTGCGGGACATGATGGGGCCGGAGGACCACATGGTGATATTCTCCGACCATGGCTTCTGCGACCTAAAGGGAGTCCTGTACATCAACGAGTGGCTGGGCGACGAGCACATCAAGCGCAAGGAGGCGACGATGCCCAAGGGGCCAGGTCGCACCTCCCGCATGGCCAACATGGCCAACACCCTCCATCTCACCTCCATCCTCAAGAAGATGATGTCCCAAGAGCGCCTGAGGGCGATGCAGGACAGGACGATGGAGGAGGAGCTGGACCGCAGGGAGTTCTTCGTCTGGGAGGAGACCCGGGTGCTGGGCGGCGGAGAGGGACCCATACACATCAACCGGGACATGGTGCCCGACGACGAGGAGTACGAGGCCCTGCGAGACCGGCTCATCGAGGGCCTGATGGCCCTGGAGCATCCCGATACCGGCGACCGGGTCATCGACCGGGTCGTCCGGCGGGAGGAGGCGTACTCCGGACCATTCCTCGACGAGGCCCCGGACCTGATCGCCATACCCGCCCTGGGGTACACCATCTCGGCCCACGTGTCCGAGGAACGCATTCTCTGGGCCACCAGCGATACCTACCACAACGAATGGACGGGGATCCACCGGGTGGAGGGCATCCTCATCCTGTGGGGTCCCGAGATCAAGGAGGGCGTGAGGCTGGACGGCGTCCGGATATACGACGTGGCCCCAACCATCCTGGCCCTCAAGGGGCTGCCCATCCCGGACGATATGGACGGGCGGGTCCTTGTGGAGGCCATGAGGGAACCTGACCGGTACAGGGACCTGGACATCGTGGAGGGGGACTCGGCGGAGCGTGACCACGTCTTCACAGAGGAGGAGGAGAAGGCGCTCCAGGACCGATTGAAGTCCTTGGGGTACATGTGAAGGCCAAGCTGGAAACAGTTGATATCCTGAAGGCCTGTTCCATCAACATGGCCAGTGGCGATTACCCAATGGATGTCACGGTCGCCGCTTACAACCCGTTCGGACGGTTCATCGAGGGTATCACCTTCACTCACCCCCACGGGATGGGTTATTAAGGCCCCTGGTCCTTGGAAGGTCGCCAAGATCGATCGGTTGGTGATGGAATGGAGAGCACAGCATTGGATATTGCCTTCGAGGACCTGGATGAGGTAACCTTCGCGTTCCAGCGCCTTGACATCGAGAAGCGAGGGGAGGTCCTCGAACGGGTCCAGGAACTCGCGAAGGTCCTGGGCGAGAGGACGCAGGGCCCCGCCATCGTGACGGTCGAGTTCGGAGCGGTCAAGGACCGCCTCCGTGTACAGGTCGGCTACCCCGTGGCCGTCGCCGTCGATATCGAGGGCGTCGAGACGCGGACCTTGGAGCCCATCCAGGTCATGACGGCGACCCACGAGGGCTCCTACGATGACATCAGGGCCACCTACCTCCTGATGTACGCCGAGATGAGGAAGCTGGGGATCATCCCGGCCCCTGTCGCACGCGAACTGTTGCTGGAGATGGACGGGGACGACCCGGACAAGGGGACCTTCCAGGTCCAGTGGCCCCTCCACGACTGGACAGGCCTCCTTGCCGAAGGGGTCGAGGAGGTGATGGGTACCGAGGCCCGGGACAAGGTGATGGAGGGCGCGGACGACCTGACACCAGACACGCCCAGGGAGGTGAGGCTGGAGTGGGTGAAGGCCGCCCTGGGGCGCCTGGACGACATCGCCGACGAGGAGCAGAAGTTCTGGGCGGTGTCAAAGTGCGCCGACTGCTATCCCCCCTGGCGCATCCAGGAGCTGCGGGGGGCCTACCTCCGCAACCATGATGTCGACGAGGCCATGGATGCCATGAAGGGGGATACCGAATGGTACTCCACCCCCTACAGGGAGGGGAACCTGGTCTACCACACGAAGGTGCCCTTCGATCGGGAGGCATGGGAGAAGGCGACGGACAGGGACGAGAGGCGGAGGGCCTATTGCCACTGCGCCCTGGTTCAGGACCGCATCGATGAGGTCCCGCCCACCTACTGTTACTGCGGCACCGGCTGGGTCAAGCAGGTCTGGGAGGGCATCCTCGATAGGCCGGTGAGGGTCGAGGTCCTCAAGAGCCTCCCGGCCGGCGACGACGAGTGCCAGTTCCTTATCCATCTTCCAGAGGATGTCGTGGGGTGAGGTGATACCGTGGACGAGGACACCATATCGTACTGCGGACTGATGTGCTGGGAGTGCCCGGCCCATCAGGCCACCCGGACGGACGACCAGGAGATGCTGGTTCGGACCGCAAGGATGTGGTCGGAGGCCTTCGGCGAGGAGATAGCCCCGGAGCACATCGTGTGCGACGGCTGCAAGACGGAGGACGGCCGCAAGGCACTCTTCTGCGGGATGTGCAAGGTTCGGGCCTGTGCCATCGAGCGGGGTCACGACAACTGCGCCCCCTGCCCGGACTACGCCTGTGACCAGTTGGAGGAGTTCTTCGGCATGGCACCCGAGGCGAGGGAGAACCTGGAGCACCTGAGGAGCACCTGAGTCTCCCCCCGTGAACACCACACCAGCAGCAGGGACGGAACGTTCCCCCCTGGATTTATATATCCTGAGGGGAATGTGACCGATGATGGGTATGTGCTCTCGTTCAACGAGTCTTATCGTGTCCCTGCTGGTCATCCTGAGCTCGGTCGCACCGATGGCGATCGCGGGCGACGGGGACGGTGACGAGAACTCCCTGGGCCCCATCGACCAGTGGGACGTCCGTGGCGTCCGGGCGGGCGAGGAGCTGCCCATAGGGACCCGCCCCTTCAAGATAGGGGTGGGACCCCACCCGAGGAACTTTCCGACCCCCAACTGGACGGAGATGATGGAGGGGTACGAGATGGCCGGTCGCTGGGGGGAGGTGACCAACTACTGGGACTTGGTGCCCTGGTACGAGGAGGAGGAGAAGCTGGTGGACAACGCCACCACCGCCGCCACCATCCAGGCCCTCTACACCGACAATGGCATGGTCCCGGTGTTCCAGACCAACGTCTGGAACATCCTCGACCGACCGGGTCACGGTCTGGGGGCCTGGCTAGAGGTCCCCCCCGACATGGACCCGGACACGAACATGTCCGACCCCGGGTTCCGGACCCGGTGGGTGGACCACGTGAGGAACATCTCCGCCGAGTGGCAGCCGGAGTACTACTGCCTGGGCAACGAGGTCAACTCCTACCACGGCTGGGACCCCGAGAACGCCGTGGACTTTCAGGACAACCTCCCATCGCTGATGGCGGAGTCCTACACCGCCATCAAGGAGGTCTCACCCGACACCAAGGTGGTGCTCACCTTCCGCCTGCTGGAGCTCTATCACTACGACAACCTGGACCTGCTGGAGCTCTTCGACGACACCATGGTGGACATCATCGCCTTCACCAGCTATCCCTCGCGTACGGGGGACTACGACACCCCGGCGGACCTCCCCGATGACTACTACTACCGGATAGTGGAGCACACCGGCCTCATCCCCCTCGCCATCGCCGAGCTGGGTTGGACCACCCACGCCGCCTTCGGGGGCGACGAGGACGAGCAGGCCGAGTTCCTCCTGTGGTTCCTCGAGCACACCCAGGACATCCCCTGGGAGTACGTACAGTGGCTGGAGCTGCACGACCTCCGGGCAGAGGGCGCCTCCACCACCCACGCCCAGTCGGTGGGCCTCCGCCGGAACGACGGGACGCCCAAGCCCGTCTGGGACCTGTGGACCGCGCTCTACAACACCACCTACACGGGCGACTGGGACCTGGTGCCACGTTCTCCTATATGGATAGTCGGAGACGAGAACTTCACCATCGCCAACGGCGTCTCGACAGGCAGCGGTACGGAGATGGATCCATACATAATCGAAGGATGGGAAATCAATGGCACGGTCCAGGGACACTGCATCCGGGTCGAGAACACCATGGCTCACTTCATCATCCGCGACTGTGACCTGCATTCCAAGAAGACCATATACGGTCCGGTAGGTCTGTACCTGATCAACGTAACAAACGGTCATATCATCCACAACGACATCCACAGATCGCAGACCGGCATAGCCCTGGCCATGGATTCCCATGATAACACCATCCATCACAATGCCTTCTTCGACAACAGGAACCATGCCACCGATTACGGGTCGAACACTGTCTTCTGGGACGACGGAACCGGTGAGGGGAATCTCTGGGACGACTATCACACTCGGAACGTTCCCCCGGCGGAGCACGACGGCATCACCTGGGACGTTCCGTACGCCATTGGGGGTCCCTTATATGGGGGCGCCTCCGACCTCCACCCGCTGGTCCACCGACCAGGGCATGTACCTGTCGTCCTGGAGGACAGTTCTGCGGCCCAGGCCTTCACCGGCGGCCCCTTCCGCCTCACCGTGTTCTCCCCCGAGGAGAGGATGTTCGCTCTGGCATCGGTCATGTACTGGATAGATGGAAGCGTGACCACCGAGGAGCTGGTCATGATGGAGTCCGCCTGGGGGAGCATGTGGGGCCTGGAGGTCGATGTCCCCATGGATGCTATGGGACCCCTGGGGTATCTCTACGTCATGAGGGGTCCCGACGGGAACCTGAGCTTTTCCAATGTCAGCAGCGCCCCCGTGGTGGATGACGACCCACCTTCCGTAACGAGCGACGCGACGCCGTACTCCGTCGAGGTGGGAGAGACCATCGACTTCGACATGGATGCCACGGACAACATCGGCGTAACCGAGGCCTGGGTCGAATACTGGTATGGCGAGGGGGACCCGACCAACGTCAGCATGACCAACGTCGAGGACGACCGGTGGCATGTCCTGGTGGATGCCGCAACGGAGCCGGGTCGCCTCAGCTACGTGTTCCACGTGGCGGACGCCGCGGGTAACTGGAACGGCTCAGACGAGGGTTTCGTCGACGTTGTGGACTCGTTCATCCCGTGGTTCGGGGAGGACCGGACCCCGTCCTTCGTCAGCACGGGGGACCAGATAGTGTTCGAGGTGGATGTCTTTGATGACGTGGGTGTGTACAACGTCACTCTGCAGATAAGCGTGTTCGATTTCTACTTCGAGAACAACACCATGGACGTCTCCGGGTCGACCTACTCGTATGTCATCAACCCGGATGAACTCTTCATCGGGACCCTCACGTACACATTCCTGGCCCAGGACGTGAACGGCAACGTGAACTCGACTCAAGAGAGGTCGCTCATCATCGAGGACACAGAACCACCGACCTTCGACCTGGTCACCGTTCTCCCCGCTCAGGTGGGAACGGGGGAGCAGTACACCGTTATCGTGGACGCTGAGGACAACTACGGCATCTGGAAGGTGGAGATCGTGATGACTGCGGATCCGGACGATTTCAACACGTACACGAGGGTCTACACCATCCTCAACGGACTGAAGGGGTACAGTGGCGTTGTGAACATCCCCACCACGGACCTAGGGGCAATCATGTACTGGGTGACGGTGGTGGACCTGAACGGGAACAACGTGACCAGCGCCACGATGACGACCCAGATAGTGGACGTCACGCCGCCGGAGGTCGAGCCCATATCGCCCTTCTTCGTCGACCCGGGCGAAAAGTTCGAGGTCACCGTGGTGGCCACCGACAACATCGAGGTGACGGGCTACACGTGGGAAGGTCTCCCCTTCAAGACCGAGGGTGCGACCATCAAGGGTAGCATCGACGAGGAGGGGACCCACGTGGTCAGGGTCATCGTGACGGATGCGGCGGGCAACGAGGCGGTGGCGGAGTTCGAGGTCCTCGTCCTTTCTGAGGGAGGGCTCTCGACGGGCTCGATAATCCTAGCTGTGGTGTTGGTGCTCGTCGTGGTCGCCATCCTGGTGATGCTGATCTTGAGGAAGGGTAGGCGTGAACCTCCGACAGAACAGCATCTGGGCCCTGCTGACGAGGGCTTGAAGGAAACGCCTCCGTAGGCTAGTCCATTCTGGGCACGAGGCACATGAACACGAAGTCGGCGTCCCCGGCGTTGCGGAGCTGGTGCCAATCGTTGCCAGGGACGTAGATCACGTCCTCGGGGTGGAGGGGGTGCTCCTCTTCACCGTACCTCAACACTCCTTGACCGGACATGATGTAGATCTCGTGCTCGAAGTCGTGCTGGTGGTAGGGGGTGTGACCGTCCTTCCTCACGGTGAACCGGCGCGTTCAGCTCCCGTACACCCCCACGGAGTCTCCGTTGTAAACGGGGGCGTTTCCAAAATACAGCTAACCCCCCTCGGGCCCGGTCTCCACGTCCAGGACAGGGCCCGGGGGCTCCTATCCCAATATGTACAGCCTCTATAATAGAACTTCCTCTAACCGCGCTGGGGTGGCCGGTCACCTCCAAATACTTGCTCGTATCCCGAGGGCGTCTCATCCCCCGGGGCCGGTACCACCCCAGCGTCATCTTACAGTGTCCGACTAACGTTCCGGCGGGCGGGAGTGGAAGGGGTTATGCCCAAAAGCCCCCCATGAAAGCCCGCAAGTCTCGGACACGCCGGGAGCCGACGGAGGGAATGGTCTGCCAGTGCCGTCGGCTGCCCCGGCACCATCGCAGGGGGCGGGTGACATGACTTCGGTGGTATGCCGGCGTTGTCGTAAGACCGTCAGTGGCTACGACACCTTCGATGGGGTCTGCTTCGATTGTCACAAGCGAGAGATTCCAAGCAACAAAGCACGAAAGGGGAAGAGAACATGACGCCGACCGTAGTGAAGGTAGTGACCATCAACATCGACGACCTCATTCTGTTGAACCTCACGCCGTGGGACGAACTCAGGGCGCTCTTCCAGGCGTTGAGGAAGCGCCGGGTTAGAATCGTCATCGAGAGCGACATCCTCATCGAGGATTACCGACTGATGCTCGACCGACGGCACATCCCATATGACCTTCTAGTGGACCGGGGGCGAGAGCGTTGAGAGGGCTTAGGATTGCGCAGGAGCCCTTGGTTCCCACCGTGGGGGTCCGTGCCCCCGGGGAGAGGCGTTCTCACGCCCTGCGGAACGTTGCGCCCTCCCACCGCAATTTCAGGGCAACACCGCAGCACGAATCGTTCCCGTTGACGGGAACAAAATCATGTCCGTTTACCTGACAAAGGAGATAGATTCATGAAGCCAGCAAGGAAGTATCTGAACCCGGACGAGGTCGAGAGGCTGCTTGTCCGCACATCTGACCCAACGGACAGGCTACTATTCCAGGTAGGCCTGAGCACGGGTTGTAGGGTCTCCGAGGTCGTCTCCATCAAGATAACCAACATCTCCGACCGGGTCCTCTTGATATTTGATTTGAAGAAAGACGAGGACCGTCACGTTGTCCTCGACACTGACACCGCCGACCTGCTCGCTGACCACCTCAAGAACCACTACCAAGCCCTTCCGAGGGTCAGGAAGGACTACCAACGCCTCTTTAATTTCACGGATAAGACCGCAAACCGTAAGATAAAGCGATGGTTCGAGGTCGCCGAGGTCTCCCGAGATGTCCCCTGGAGGTGGCACACCCTCCGCCACACCTACGTTCGGAGGATGCTCGACGCCATGAGGGACAGGTCCATTCAATTCATATGCGAGCAGACCGGGGATAGCCCCGCAACCATCCTTGGCTACTACGGCGTCCCATCCATCGATGAACGTTTGAAGGTCGCGGATGACCATCCCATCATTACTAACCGAGCGAGGTGAAGGAAAATGAACGACGAATGGAAACCGGAACGTGTGATTGGGGGGCAGCGCCGTCTCCGGGATTACACGATAAAAAAACGGACCAGACTGAATGCCAGGCCCACCATCATCGATACGATGGTAAGCGACGAAAGCATCACGACGCCGTTGCTCCACGAGTATGTCCGAGAGAATCTGCTCGATATCCACGGTGGCGGGCGTTACTGGTTCTATTACGGGGGCCGGTCCATCGCCGACATCAGAGTGGCCGGCGACCCCATCTACGAGAAGACCGCGAAGCAGCGGGATAATGCCGATGCCGCGAAATTCTTGATACCCATGATGATGGGCGAGCTGAAGAAAACCGAGGCCGACATCGAGCGCATGCGGGTCGAGGCCGAGGCCAGCCGTGCTCGGGCGCACCAGGCCCAGATTCAGGCCATGAAGGATGAGATTGCCCAGGCCGAGGCCTACGACCCCGAAGCAGAATTCCAAGCGACCAGCCGGAGTTACAGGTCGGTCGGACGCAGGATGCACGGCCCGGATTTCTGGACAGAGAGCCCTATTTTGGAGCATCTAGCCAACAAGATTATCGCGAAGATTAAACGGGTGGATTTCTCCGGCCGGGAACCGTTCGCAGAGGTCCTGAAGCCATCGCCGCGCCCAGAGCCCCCTGTTATTATACCGCCAGGCCCGCCGCGCAAGAAGTTTGCGGCCCCGGAGGGCCTGGACGACTGGTGATTCTCGCATCCCGCAGGTTAGAGGGCACCCTTTATATCCGATGTTGTTCTATTAGTAGAACAGAGAGGCGAGCAAATGACGACCACCCGCAGAAAGTACGACGACTACATATCGAGGGCCAAGGCGGTTATAGCCCAATACAAGGGCCGGTGGACGATACGTCAGGTGTTCTACCGGATGCTGCCGTGGTTGAGCCATGATTTTCAGGGTTACCAGAATATCCAGAAGATGCTAAAGAAGGCCCGGGACCGTGGGGATGTAGACCCTGAACGGTTCGAGGACCTCACCCGCGCTCTGGTTCCACCGGCCACGCCATCCGTCCCGATGACCACCGATGCGCCCCCCGAGTGGCTACGGAGCCTGCTTCTCCCCAATCTGGACAAGCTGTACACGTTCGACCACTGGACCGAACAGCCTCGTTATGTGGAAGTGTGGGTCGAGAAGGACGCCGTACTGGGCATTGCCCTGGATGCGTTGGAAGACCTTGACGTCCCTGTCCTATCATGCCGGGGGTTCGCAAGCCTCACCAGTGTCCGAGATGGTGCCCACCGGTTCGCCGAACGGGGAGAGGCGAACGGGAAGGCCTTGCACATCCTGTACGTCGGGGACTTCGACCCCTCTGGCGAGTATATGGCACACGAGTTGCCACCCCGGCTTGAGGCATGGGGCGCTAGTGAAGTGTTCTTCAAGAAGATTTGTCTGCTGGCTGACCAGATAGATGACCTCCCCGAGAACTACGAACCCGAGAAGCCCAAGAAGAACGACCCTCGATACCAGTGGTTCAAGAAGATGTACCCAGGCATGGGCCAATACGAGCTGGACGCGTTGCCCCCCCAGGACCTTCACGACATCATCCGAGCCGAAACCCGCGCCTTGCTGGACGTAGAGGTCTGGGAACGGACGCACGACCTCGAAAGGGGTTACAAAGAACAGTTGGCGAGCATCGGCCAAGAGCTTATCGAGGTGGTCCCGAGTTGACGAGATGGTACTTGCAATGGATAACGGACGCCTGTAATTGCCTGAGCATCGTGGACCACCGTTACCGGGAGGTTGCCATGTACAAGGAGGTGCGCCCCCCCCGGGACCCTGCCTTCCTGGCGGAGTACGACCCCGGCAATGAGGACGTGGGTGGCGCCTTCCTGCTCTTTTTCGATTTCGATGGTGAGGAAGTTGGCCAATGGTTTCCCGTGGAGGACATGTCCGACGCGATGGTGTATTGTGAGGATTTTTACCTTGAAAATTGGCTACCTAAACACATGAAACCGTTGCCGTGGCGCAGTATCGATGAGGACCGTTATCCTGGTGTTCAAGGCCACGAACTGAGCTTGGCCCGACCCCGAGGCGACGCAGGGGCGGACCTCTAGCCAGTGAGGCTGACCCTGCGCTGACCCAGCGCAGGGTCAGCCAGCAGTTGAGGACGAGGGTCCTACCCCGAGGTGGCGTCGGGAAGGGCGGGGGCCACAAGTAGCTCACCCCGTCCATGACTCCCAACACCGTTCAACCTGTTCGAGGGACCCTACTTGCCCCACCAATTCGACCTTTTAGCCCTTCGTTTCTCATGGAAATCGCGCTTCTGGCCCTTGACGACGTTCTTTGCATTGTCATGACGGTCACGTTGGACACGATGACGATTGTAACGCTTGGCCATCCTACCACCAACGGATGATGCCGTCCCGGGTGTCGATGCGACGACCTTCCAGACCGTGTGGGTCTCTCACGACGACCCGATGCTTCCGGGCCCGCTGGGGGGCGACGATGACATCTTCCACGTCCAGCTCGACGAGCACCCGGCCGCCTCGGACCGTCACCTTCCGGATGGGGGTGCGGGAAGTGAGCAGGGCGGCCCTGACCGCTCTTTGGAGTTCACCGTTGTTTCTCTGGCGTCGGACAATGCCGCTGAACTTGGTCAGCCCCGTCCCATTCACGAGTGACAGGCGGCTCAGGAGCCCTTCGGGCGGGTCCGTGTTCAAGGCACCACCCTCGTAACTATCCAGCCGCGACCGGCGATGGTCTCGACCTCCTCTAGTTCGAGGAGGACCGTACGGGGGTTTTCGCGGACCAGGGCGTCGAGGCCGGGCTCCCCCCCGTCTTCACTCATAATCAGTAATCCTACTTCGGGCACTTGAGTCGCCTCCGGCTGTTGGAAGGGGGCCCATAATACATATAGTTTGTTAACCTATGTTAACATGGGTTTACCAATGACTAATACCCCCGACACCGATGACCCCCCGATGGCGAGGAAACACCTCAATATCAGACAGACGACGTTCGATATTCTCGATGAGTATCGGGAGGTCCTTGATACCGACGAGCAGGGCGGCCCGGTCAAGGAATCGTGGGACCGCTTTCTCCGCCGCGTCGTCAGGGACGGGCATCTTAAGAAGCCCCGGGGATAGGCGTTTTATCGAGAAAACGCCATTCTTTTATATGTAAATCCTTCATAGAACCCGTAATAAATCCGTTTATGGGGGGTGTGACCAGCCCCCTGGCGGTCTGCGCAGGGTATAAATAAGAAGATACACAATGCTAACTCGCCATTCGCGTCGACCGGCAATCCCACCCCTCGCGGTGTCCGAAAGGCAGGAAGACCTGCTCATGGGAATGCTCGACGACGCGATCAATTTTCTCCGAGGACAGACTTCGATAGGAACGACTCGACCTCCATCGATGATGCCGGACGATGTGCCGTCCCCCCTGGTAATCGAGGCCGAGCGCAGATTGGCCGTTGCCCGGGACAAGGCCAGGATAATCGACAACCCGATGGACCCCAACGTTGTAGCCCGCAGATTCGGCATCGGCCGGGAGAGGGCAGACCTCGGGGATTACGAGGTCATGGGCAGTGTCGCCGCCCCGAGCTACGAGGGCGATGGGGTGCTGCCGGTCGATAACCTGGCGCCCGAGGACGGGCCGGCATGGACGGTACGCGGCGCTGACAACGATGATGCCGTCCTGGAAAGGTCCGTCGAGGCCCTGTTGGAGGCGTTCCAGTCGACGGAACTCGCCCGAAGAGAGACCATCGACCGGTACAACCAGGTCTCCGACCCAGCCCTGCGCGAGAAGTTCACGCGGATGGAGCCGGCGTTCGAGAACGCCGAAAGAAGGTGCGCGTTCTTGAAAAAAATCGTCGTGGCCAGGCAGAACCTCCCCGCAGCCAGAAAGACGAGCATTCCATCGGCCGTCCCGGACCGTTCGAAGTCGTATCCTGGGGCTATCGAGGACCGGGACGACTGGAGCGAGTCATCCCAACCCTTTCCAATCGTAGCCGGACGGGGGCCGGACCTGCCAGTACGGAGGCCCGACAACGAGAAGAGGCTCGCGCAGGTCAAGGCCACCATGGCCATCCTGGCAACGTTGAACCACGATTACAGGGTGGCAACCACCACCGCACGGACCTACGACGACAGGGGCGAAGAGTGGATGCCCGAGTTCGCCCCCTCGCCCTTCGACGAGGCCAGCACCACGGGAAGCTCCGCGAGGGCCAAGCCGCCGGAGTGGATGACCGGGAAGGTACCGCCGCCCCTGGACCCCAGGAAGATAACATTAACAGACCTCGCGCAGACCCATCGGGTAGGCGGAGGCTCAGCGGTCAGGGCCGGCGACTTCATGACCCGGGAGGTGCCGACCGTTTCTCCCCGCCTGGGCGCACAGACCAGTGGCGAGAAAACCCAGCTAATCAGGAAGCAGATGCAACGCCGGGCCACCGAGCAGGCTCGGCAGCGAGAGGCGCACGCCAGGTTGCTCGAACAGGGCGGTTGAGGCCGGCCTTCACTATCGATTTTAAAATTATATGGAGGACATACGAATGCCGAAGAGAGAAGTGCAGAATCAGGGCGAATACGCAGTCTACGGGCCTGAGGACGTCATGCCCAGTCAGACCAGTAAGGACCTCAAGCTCTCGGTCAACACCGGTCAGACCTGGCGCATCCAGGAGCTCGATGTCGAGACACACCCCCTGGCAACGATAGCCTTGAAGTACAAGGAGGAGCTGACGGGCAACGAGCTCACGCTCGGGACCTTCTTCCAGTACGAGTTCCCGCTCCGCTGGAAGCCCACCGCCTCCGACAACCACATGGTCATATGGGAGCAACGAGAGCTTAGCTTCCAGGTGACCAATCCTACGGGCGGCGACATAACCGTTCGTGCCAAGGTCCAGTACATCAAGGTGTACCTCGGGCGCAAAGGAGGGAGCTAGATGCCTGAATACGAAGAGGATTTCACGGACTTCATCGACCGCATCGGCGAGCCGGTAGCACTCAGGCTCGTCCTCGCAGTCTCCCACACGACCCAGTACTTCACCCTCGGTGGTGGAGACGACACGGGCGACGACTACGACTGGGACGGTGACGGTTCCGACGAATCGGCCCCGTTCAACAACAAGATGGTGCAAATCCACAGCCTGGAGATTATAGCACCTACCGCAGGCTCCGCCTCGGTCGGGTACTGCATCGTCGATGACAAGGACATCCTTGCCGCGGACATCGCGGGAGGCGCGAGCCTCTACCTGGCTGGCTACAACCCATCAGACATTGAAGCGTGCCCACATCTTGCCGACGTACTCGGTGGACCGGTCTACATGCGGCGACGCATCGGTATAAAGGCCCCGACCACCGACGAAATCGAGGAAACGCGCGCTCACGCAGTCGTCAGGATTTGGGGCTTCGTTGTCAACCGCCGGTTCTAGGTGATGTTGATGAACGACGACGTGTTCGGCTCATTGGAAGACGACCTCCATTTCCCGGCCTTCATCGCAGGGCTCGGACGATTGGAGCCCGACTTCATGGGTGAACTGGTGGAGGACTTCAAGGGCGTATGGCGATGGTCGGAAGGCGAGCCTAGGCCTTCCGATGTTGACCTTATGCCTCGGTCGCGGGGGTATAGGTTCGCCGAGCCCGAGACGGTTCCCAGGGGCGGCATCGGTGTGGTATCGCCCGTCAGCACCGAACGAAGGTCGTTGTGGGAGGGAATCCTGGCCGCGGTCAGGCCCCCAGAGGCACCTGCGAGGGAGGAAATCGGAATCCCCGTCAGCCTCCTCGCTGACGCCGAGATATTTGAAATGCTGGACCCGTCCTACATGGGCGGGAGCCATCGGTACCTGGGGCACGACGCCTCGGGCATTGGCGGCCTCGGGCAGGCCGACGCCCTTGATATTAAGAGCTTCGTCCTGAACAAATCAACTCGGGCGGAATACAGGGGCATCAACAGCATTCAACTGAACAAGGGCGGCGACTGGGTGGACCTGCGGGTCCCCACAGGCAAGTACAAGAGCGCCAGGTTCAAGAAGACGGTACACTGGAAGAAGTACAAGAAGAAGGTCACGGGCGGTCGCGGCGACAAGGTCGGCGAGGATACCGACGAGACACACTTCACCCTGGCGGAGGGTGAGAACCTCCGCGTTGATTGTAAAGAGGGCTGGTTGGTTGACAAGGCTGGCTATCGGCGGGACCGATACATCGACCGGAACATCTCCATCACCCTGCTGGACGCCGTGGCCATCGTCACAAGGAAGGACCCCGACACGGGCGAGACCATCACGACCACCGAGAAGTTGGAGAGCGGTCAGAGCCCCAGCGGGGCGCCGCCGGTTGACCTCTTGCCAGACATGCCGGGCTGGGGGAAGTGGGCCTTTGGCGGCCTGGTGGTCGTCGGCGTGCTCGGATCGGCATATTACGCCTCGAAGCACAGCCGGGGTCTCATGCTCAAGACTGTCAGGAAAACAGGAGTGGTTTGAATGAAAACATCCGAACGAGAATGGGGGCTGCTCGCTGTGGGCTTGGTAAGCTTCATCGGCGTTGTGACCTACAGGTACATGAAGGGCCAGGAAGATGCGGCGTATATCGCGCCGCCGGCGGATGTGCCGTATATCGCGCCGCCTGGTGAGCCCCCCGTGGTCACGCTCATATCGACCGGACCGACCGCGGAGCAGCTCCGGCTACAAGCTCAGGAAAAGGAGCGACTGGCCAGGTTGGTCAGTGCTGAGGCAGATGCCAAGGCGGAGGCCGAGCGCCTCGCCGCGCATCGCGCCCGGGTTGCGGCCGAGCAGGCCGCGTTCGAGGCAGCCGCCGCCGAGCGTGAACGGCAACGGGCCACGGCCGAGGCCGAGAGATTGCGCCAGCAGCGGGCCGCCCAGGACGCGGCACTGGCCGCCGAGAGGAGACGGGCCGAGGCCGCAGCAGTCGAGCGAGAGAGAGAGCGCCAGCGCGGCACCGGTCGTGAGGGCCAGGTTAGGATATGAGGGGCTTACCATGTCCATAATCGAGAACGTTGACGACGACGACACCGAGTTCTTCGGATGGGGTCCCGGTCAGTACGTCCGTCAGGCTGCTGAGGGCGCCAAGACCTGGTACCCCGGGCAGCACCTGGTAGTCGGGCCAATGGAACGGCTCGTGGACCGTACTTTCGGGGGCTATGCCAAGTACTTACCGTACGCCGTGTTGGGCGCGGCCGGGCTCGGGCTCATGGCCGTCTACTTGTGGCGGAGGTGAGAAGTTGTCGCTGGTGACAATAAAGGGGCACTCGCTTCGGTGTGACGGGTGTGGGGTCGCGACACCGAAATTTTACCCCTCCGCTGAAGATGCGCGGCTCCTCGCGCGGTTGGAGCTGGGCTGGACCTCCGACCCGAAGACGCGGCGGGACCTCTGCCCAGCGTGCTCCCCCCGTGGCAGGAGTCGCAGGGTTATCGATGACTGCGACGACAACGAGGTCGAGGAGTGGTGACCCATGATAGGCCAGTACACCACACCATTGCGACGGACCGCCTGGAAGGGCTTGCTCCATCTGAAGCCTGGCATTACCAGAATCCCCGAGGGCGGCCGCCTCGAATTTCCATGGCACGGCTTCATGGTCCACAACCGTTCCGAGAATTATGTCTTCGTCGATTGGGACCAAGAGGCCGACGAATATCATTCCTTCCAGTTATTCGATTGGGACTGGAGGGACTTCGACGGCCATTTGGTTGCCGAGAGGATGTCGTTCCTGTGCGCCACGACCTCGCTCATCTATCTTTATGGATATCAATATCTCACTCTTATCGACCCATTCACCGGTCAGAGCGCGGACCCGGCAGCGCCCCTCGCGCCAGACCCGTTCGTGCGGGACCCGGATTTCGGGCCGCCGATGCGGGAGAAGGTGAACCCCTTCACCCTGGTCGAGGATGCGTACATGATGAAAAAACGCCTTGGCGAAGGCGATGATGATGACCTGGACACCGAGCCGTTCCTTCAGGGGGGTTGATTGAGTGCCAATCTATGGAGGAAACCGGAGGGCCTCATCCCCGGCGGACATGGGCCAGGTCGAGAGCTACCTGGCCTCCATCGAGGTCGCCGCGGGGTCCAGCGCCTATGTTGGGGAAACCTATCTCCCCGAACTGCCGGGCATCCTGGCCGCAGGTGCATCAGCAGCGTTCCTCTCTGGTTCCGTTGTCCAATATCAAGAGGGTATCTTCGATGAGGTCATCTCAATCGATGACCACCAGGCATTCGTCGAGGTTAGCGCCGCATCCTGCGCGTACTTCTTGGGCATTGAGCTCCCGAACATCGAGACGAACTTGGCCAGCATCGTTGATTACCAGGGCGACATCAAGGAAGACCAGACGGCCATCGTGGTTGACCTGGCCGCCCTTGAGGTTCTAGGCGCGTCCATCGCCACCACCAACGTTGAGGTCAGCAACAAGCTGGACGACCAACCAATCATCAAGAATCAGACCACGCCACTGTGCTTCGGTGGCGGGTTCGATAACGAGACCGACAGCTGGAGAGGCGAGCATAAAATTTTCGGAGTGTTAATTACAGCCGAGGGCGGGGGTGACATTGTGGAAACTGAACTCATCCCTGCGATTGCTGATTACAAGGCATGTTGCCTGTTGTGGGGGCTGCATTCAGACCAGACTGATGCGGCTGGAACCATAACGTTCGCCGCTGCTTCAGGGCTGGAGGTGGGAATTGCTGACCTGAAAGTCGCCACGGTTGCCGATGAATTCACGCCCGATTATCGACGGGGGCTTCCATGGAAGTGTACCGCGGTATCAGAGAATATCCACGTCTCAGCGCTCGCAGGACAATTCGGTGGTGCCCAGAAGATATTATTCATCGGCGAGAAATGGTACGAGCCAAGTTGAATAAGTGCTTGATATTGAATGTGAACGAGGTGAAGTAAAATGCCGTTAAGAGACAGGCAAGGGCCGTACGGCGGCCAGGGACAGCTCACTGGACGAAGACTGGGACCTTGCCCTACTACTGGATGGAAATGGACCCCTGGTACCGAGCCCCCACCGGGCGGTTACGGCGGGCCGGACGACTGGCGATGGACCGAGCCGCCGCCACCCGGCGGACTGGGTCTGGACAGTGTGTTCGATGGATTGGATTGCGCCCTCGGGGTAGACGAAGAGGCGCCTGTTGCTGACGCGCCTCGTGAGGCCCTCGCGGTCCTGGCCGTTTTAGGTTTGGTCTACGCGCTGCTGGGGTGACCGATGATGGACATCGTCGAGCTGGTCGCAGGCATCGAACTCGGCGACCTGGGGGACGAACTATCGCCGCCCATCGAGGTGCCGCTGTTGCTCAGAGAAGGATCGGTGGACCACCTCGTCCTCGCCATGCTAGCCGGCCTCACCATTACGCTTGCACGGAAGTACCTCTTTTGAGCCTTTATAAAAAGGCGAAACAATTCGTTTCTGCCCCTTTTACACGTTCGAAACAGGCTCCGGTAAACGAGTTGGAGCTGTTTTACAGGAGGCTTCCCGAGTACATCCGGCCAAAGCCCCTGAAATCTGGGGAGTTGCCTATCCCCAGGTTCTCCATCGACCTCTCATTTGACAACGGGCTTGCGCTGCGGTGTAATCGGTGCCTGCATCGGTGGAGGGTTCATGGTCCTCACAGTCGCAAGAGGTTGTACGGTGCCTCGCGGTGCCCTAGCTGCTACGCCCGGCTTCTCGGGACGCGGCCCGGTAAACTCCCCGGCGGGCGCGATAAACTCCGCAGCGACGAACCATTACCCCGCTTGGGCGATTGGGAGGATGAAGATTTCAATTTGGTACAAGATAATTATGTACCAGGAGAGGAAATAACCTCCGAGTAAATTTTTTGAGGGTTTGAGACTGCGGGGGAGTATACCGGTATATTAAGCCTCGATGCTAACGCGGATCCTTGTACCAATATCTTGGGTTCTTGTACCAAATCAATTTAAAAATACAACAAGAGCGCTCTCTCGGGGGCGGGTAGGGTTGTTAGTCTCCGCGTGGGCGACCGTTTC
This sequence comes from uncultured Thermoplasmata archaeon, assembly GCA_965369625.1. GTDB lineage: Archaea > Thermoplasmatota > DTKX01 > DTKX01. The sequence goes on from CBDUQW010000014.1 coordinate 25,954, forward strand.
GGTCATGGAAACATCTTATCTAGGTTGGGGATATTTCCATCATGGAGGTTGCAGGATGCCGGATTTGTTCAAAGGAATCAAAGAGCAAGTTAGAGAATTAAGGAAGATGGAGAGCGTTTCCCAATCAGAAGATATAATGGACCGATTGAAAATAATTGAGGAACATACCAATGCTATAGAGAACCGCCTCATCAAGAAGAATTTATTACAAAAATATGCAAAATGGGACGATGATATTGATAAGCAGGATTATTAACTTTATACCCCAAAGTTATTAACCCCTACTCGACATAGATGAGAACGGCACCGTGCCCCGGCGGGCTAACCTTGGCGGGCGTCCCCCGACGGGGCCGCCAACCATTTTCGCTATTGCAAGGGTTGACTACACAATGGGGCGGAGCCGGGGAATAAGGATTCGAGCCTCATCAACGATATCCTGCCCAAAACGATTAGCGAGATGCGTATCGAACCTCTCCAGAATAACCCAGGGGGGACGACCAAAGTACACAAAACCGGGCCGGCCTCCCCTACGGCCTTCCTTCACCAGCATCTTGGCCTTGTGGACCAAGAAATCAGTTGACCTCTGGAGAGCATTTGGGCCACATTTCACCTTTGATTCCAGGTCCTGCCTTGTGGTGCAGTAGTCTTTGAAGACAGAAACATCAAATAATTGATCCTCAAACATGCCCAACTCATCTGCAAGGATTTCTGGGGTTGGAGAGTTCCCGACCTTGCTTGAGATTTTCTTTACCTTCGCCTCTAATTTCGTTCCCAGACGGTTGTCAACCTCATCGAGTACCTCTTGAAAATATTTCGGAATGCGAAGTCCGCCCATCCCGGCAATATTTGGCATTATCGACTCCCCATTATAATTCTCCTTGGATGGATACGTCGGTTCCAACGGCCCTGCTGGAAGGGACCCCCGAGTTCCCGATGTTGCTGCTATGTTAGATAGATGTGATTGTAGTTGTTGAATCTTCGACTCGACCCCTTCAATCCATGCCACTAAAGATGCGGGGCTGGAATCAAACTTCCGATTCATGAATCGCTCAATGGTTGCCTTGTAGTCTTCATTCGACGGCGACTTCGGTGAGGACATTTTACCACCCTTTTCGTTTTATCGGTTTTCCACGTTCGATTTATCGGCGAGAGTATATACGAACGGACTACAATTAGTTTGCGCAAGGTTGTATCCTATGAACCAGCATAAAAGATTCGGCATGGTCATCTCGGACAGGCTCGACGAACGCCTCCGCGCCTACTGCGAAGCCCGCGGAATTGGCTTATCAAACATCGTTCGCATCGCCATTGATAACCACCTTCAAGCGGCAGGGTTTTGACCTCTCCTGAGGTGGAAAGTTTGGATGCCCGCCGCGATGAGAATGAAGACTCAACGAGCCCCACAGGCGACGGGGCCGACGAGGCGTGCGAGGACAACGGATGCGGTGAGGCGAAGGACCAGAAGGGCGAGGTTGAGGCCACACCCTCAATAGACCTGAAGGAGGTTAAGAAGGCCATCGTGGTGGAGTTCGGCGCTCTCGCCGACTTGTTCATCGATTACCATAGAATAGAGTGCGAGGCATGCAGGTCGGCGAAGACCAAGCACTCCACCTACAATGATGCCCTATTGTGCATTCACGAGCAGTTTTATTCGAGGAGACGAAACCCCCTGGTGAGGTTGTACATCGAAGATAAACTGGCTCAGATACGAGCCCGTGCGGCGGTTCAGGAAGGCACGCACCTACAAGTTATGAGGAGGGCGATGGATTGCGTCCATGTCGGAGATAGAGAACTCAAACTCCTACATCTGCTGGCTGCGGTCACCGTCCGAGTGAAAACACCGAGGAGGATACGCATGCCTCAAATGCTCAGGGGTCAATCTCAGTCTGGAAAATCCCATCTTCATAGGGAGACTGGACGGTTCATCCCACCAGAGAATTGGCTAGCTATCAATTCCATGAGCTCGAAATCATTGTACTACATGTGCAAGGACACCCCGGATGCGTTGGCTGATGTGACCGTGAGCCTGGATGAGGCCGCCGACCAGGAAGACGCGACCCTGAATTTTCTAAAGGCATTGACGAGTTACGACATCGGCGAGATGGTTCACTTTACGGTGATAAACAAGAAATATGAGTCGATGGTTATCGCGCCACTTCCGAACGTGTTCTCGAACGCGGCTGAACTTGAATTGAACGAGCGAACGACCCAACTGCTGAATAGGTTCTATATTTCCAACGTTTCGGAAAGCCAGGAGATTACTGATGAGGTGGCACTCTTCCAGGCAGACGAAGATGTTTTTGGGAGCCGTAAGGTCCGAGACCGCGATGTGATTGAGACTGCAAAAGAGATAGTCAAGATTGTAATGGAGGAGGAGGATTTCGATTGCAGGATTCCATTTGCCAAGCTAATTCCATTCTCTTTCGAGAACAGGATAAATCGACCGAAATTTTCTGATATGGTGAGGGCGTCCGCGTATTTCCACCGGCATAATCGGCCGAAGTGGGAAGGGCTGGACGGGGAAACGATCTACTTCTCAACGTTGATGGACTACAAACTAGCCCTGGAGATATGGTTGGTCATTGAAGGGTACACTATCGCCAACCTGGACGAGAAGTGCTTCGAGGTTTGGCGGCGGTTATCATACGGGGAGAGGTTGGGGACCTCTGAAGTTGTTGTTCGTTGTCGGAACGTCGCGAGTGATTCGTCGGTGAGGCGCAAGTTGACCGCACTCGTGGAGTCGGGGCTTGTCGCTCGAATTGAGCGCGTCCGGAAATCTCGGGTGGATGAGAACGGTGACGAGGTTGCTGTTTGGTTTGAGGATGAATGGTATGCGACTAGAGACCCTCTTTCCAATTATAGTGAAAGGGGGTACCAGGAGCTTGAAATTGAGGACCTCTTTTCACGTCTTGTCAAATCAAATGAAAAGACCTCTATTTCCGAAACCGACTTCATTTCCTACCTATATACTATAATTTATAATGTAATAATAAATAATAATAATAGGTCTTTTCATAAAATAGAAAAGAGTGAAGCGGAGGAGGCCGCGAGGGGTCTCATCAACCCTGTTCTCTCTCTCTCTTTCTGGGATTTTGAAAAGACCCTCCCAAACTTAAATACTATGGACGCAGCGATTTTGAGCCTGGATGAGGTCTTGTCAATCGAGAAAGTGCATTGGCCAGGAGCGCAACTCGGCGCAGAGCCAGGGGGGTCTTTTCACGACGATGAAAAGACCCTAAAAGACCCCCCGAAAAACACCCCCTCGAAGGAGGATATTTCATGACCGACATACCGATATTAGTAGGAATTCCAACTCCTGACCTCGTTCAAGTACGGGTGTGGTGCCCTTACTGCGACCAGTGGCACTACCATGGCCTGGACCACACCTATCGACCGAACATAGTATCTCATCGAGTGGCACACTGCCACGGTGATAGCCCCTTCAAGGATAGCGGCTACTACATCAAGTACTTGTCATTGAACGAGTACAAGGCCACCGAGAAGGGCGTGAGGGCCTTTTTGGATAGTAGCCCAACACCGTCCCCGGACCTGTACGACTCGCCCATCGACAAGGACATCGATCGGGGTAAATTGCGATACTCCAACGATGCCCAGGAATGGGTCGAGTTCTGCTTGGACCGCATCGAGAAGGGCATTCGTGAGAAGGGTGTAGACCATTACTTCAGTGATATGGTCTGCGACATGGTGACCGTGGAGGAGGTGATTGGGGCCTTGATAGCTGCTGAGAGTTACATCAAAGAGCGGGAACGCTGGGACCTGTATGAGGCCCTTCGAGAGGAGGGGATGGATATGGAGGAAGCCCGGAAAAAGGCGATTGCCCCCCTCATGAAGGAGGAGAGGTAGATGATGGAAACGATGAGCGTCTACGACCGTATCGAGGCGCGGGTCCGTGAGGTCCTTGGAGACCCCTATACCCAGTGCGAGGTCGGCGATGCGGTCATGGGAAGACTATGGCCCTGCCACACCGAGGATTTCAAAGCCATCCACGGGCTTTCTCCGGCGTACGTTGCCCATTACGGTACGACCCCGTTACATTACTCTACCCCCCCGGGGGGCGGATTTTACTACAGGGTCTATGACCGTCCCGGCCATCTCGCCATTCTTGGTTGGTACCCTCGGGAAGCTGAGGCCCGGAAGGCAGTCGAAATCCACATCGACCGGATACTGGAGGGTAAAGAGTTGCGTCGTATCGAATGGGAGTGCAACGCCGACACTATCGAGAATGACCCATTGTGGCAGCATGACCTACAACCACGTTATGCCGACCCGGAACCCGAGCCCGACCTAGAGCAGGAATCCGAACCCCGCACCGAACCCTCCCCCAACCCGTTCCAGACCGTGCTCGGCGAAGAGGAGGCCGTCCAATGACCAGGCCGACGCAGGAGGAGGTCGCGGCCATGTCCCAGGCCGAGGCGAACCTCGCCATTGTCACGGCGCTCAACGGTGTTATCGAGACCTTGAACGGTGGCCCCGAGAATGTACATCCTCGGGCTGTCGATGGGGGTGATTCGGGATGAATCTTGTATACTCACCATTCCCACCGGACGCGATGGTTCTCTATAGAACCCGTTCCCACCGACCAAGCCGGTGGGAAGGGAACTATATAAGTAAAACATCGGGGTGGGAATGATATATTTACACTCGAACGCCCGGAAAATACCAAGTTACTATATTGTTACCCTAAAGGATGGCAAGAGGAATTATTTGAAAACCCTGGGAAAGATTTCTAAAGAGGCGGCTCAAGAACGTCTTTTGGAATGGAAACAGCAGATGGAAATCAAGCCGATTTATCGATGCATAGTGATTGACCCGCCTTGGCCCATGGAAAAGATTAGGCGGGAAAAGTACCCGAACCAGGTTGAGATGGATTATAAAACCATGTCCATCGATGAAATTAAAGAATTCCCGGTTAGAAAATTCATGCACAAAGATGGGTGTCATGTCTATATGTGGACAACCCACCGATTTCTGGAATATTCGTTTGATATTTACAAAGCGTGGGGGGTAAATTACCAGTGCATATTGGCTTGGATTAAAAACGTTGGTTTCACTCCCTACTCATGGATGTACACTACCGAACCCGTATTGTTCGGAACGTGTGGAGATATGCCATTACTGAGAAAAGGCCTGCGATTGGACTTCAATGCGGATAGGCGAGAGCATTCCCGGAAGCCTGATAAATTCTACGACATCGTAAAACGGGTTTCAAGCGGCCCCCGTATTGATATTTTCAGTCGTGAGAAGAGAGAAGGGTTCGACCAGTACGGTCATGAGGCCGGGAAATATGATGTTGGGGGTGAGTCCTAGCCGTGACGCTCCTCAACCTCCGTCTCGCCCGGAAGATGCTCCGTAAGACCCCCAACGGCTCAGAGAAATGGGTCGGCCCAGATGCCCTAGCCCTGCTCGAACGTGGAAACGAGGCCTACTCAGAGAAGGTCCTGGAGCGAGCGGCCGCCATCGCGGAGGAAGAGGACCGGAAACGCATCACGGCGGCGATAATGGCCCGCGCACTCGTCGAGGTGGGGGAATGATTAATATCTCACCCACCAATCCAACCTCGCGGAGCGCCCCTCGCGTCGTGAGTCTGGTCACCAACCGTCTTCTCAATGCCGGGGCGCTCCCACCTTCTCAGCACGGTTGTTTCCGCAGCACCAGCGCGAGCACATATATAGGTCCAGAGTCCATGTTAAGGACGGTGACCAGATGAATGACAACACCACAGCAGAAGCAGGCAGCCCCCAGGTTGTCAGTGAGCCCGACTACGAACGATACGTCAAGTCCCTACGGTCAAGGGGCCTGTCCGCCGGGACGGCGAAAAACTACCGGCGCAAGCTGGAGACCATCTTCAAGGTCGCCGGCGACCCGCAATACTTCTCGCCGGACGATTGCAGTGCCCTCAAGGAGTCTACCTTCTGGACGCCGTTGGCCCACAGCACCCGACGGCAGTACTTGAACTCGGCCAAGCACTACTTCGCGATGGTGGGCCGGCACGACCTAATCAACGGCCCCGAGAACGGCACGTTCTGGATGAACGGTAGGAACCCCGCCCCCACCGTGGACGACATCAAGGAGTTGACCATGCCCCGGGATAGAGTGGACCAGCTCATGAGATACTGCGAGGCCGCCCTTCTCAATGGCTCCAGCGCCCACGAGAGGTACCGGTGCTTCATGGCATGGCTGGCCGGCGCCTACGGCATCAGGGCCGTGGGCATCTCGAACCTCCGGGTATGCGACATCGACCTGGACGACCAGAGCGTCTTCATCCCCCTGACCAAGAACGGCAAGAACCGACGCATTGTCATGGACATCGACGCCTCCGAGGTCTTCCCGAAGTTCATGGAGGCCCGGAAGCAGATACTATGGCAGGTTGGACGACGGCACCCGGAGCTCAAGGCGAAGGCCAAGGAGTTCATGTCGGATGCCCGCAGCCCGCTCTTCTTCATCAAGAAACGCAAGGCCGATGGGACCCGGTCCCCCCTGGACCCGTTGGCTTCCGAGCACGTCTCCAACATCTTCCGTGGTTTGGCGAAGCAGCTCTTCGGGAGAGCGTTCGGACCACATAGTTGTCGTCATGCCAAGGCGTTCTACCTATTGGAGCACGAGAGCTGGAAGCCGACCAACGTCATGACCTACTTGGGCCATGAGGACCTTCGGACCACGCTGAAGTACGCGCCGCTCGGTCTGGATGAGCAGCGGGCGGAGCTGGAACGGAGGTCCCATGTGGAGCGTCCCGCGACGGAGGAGCCCACCGCTGACAATCGGGATGAACTCAAGGCCGCGCTCAAGGCGCTGTACCAGAACGGGATGCTGACGATTGACCAGTATGTTGAGAAGTTGGAGGCTCTTTGAATGGGGGCGAAACATAACTTCGAAAACAACAGCACTCAGCACGTAGAAGCAGGGGTATTTAAGGTGAACTTCGGGAACGGCGCATCTCGAAGTTAGGGACCCCGTGGTCCTTCTTGAGCAGCCATTGGACAGTGACGTCCTTGGCCCCGTCCATCTCCACTGCCTCCACCTCGGTCTCGGACACGCTGGACTTGTACATCTTGCTCACCTTCCACTGCCTGGAGAACTCCGATGCCGGATAAAGCCTTTTCGGGAAACGCTCTCAGGACTCAGAAAGGAGGCGAAACCTTCTTTAAAAGGGCTAGCCAAGTTGCTAGGGCATGAGGAGGCTCGATCAGGGCGACACGAGGGCCCTCGCCCTCGAGCTGGCGGGAGACCCGAAGACCGCCAGGGCCCACTTCGCCATCGAGATCGGAGGGGCCGTCGCCTGGCGGACCAGCGACTCCCGGTGCTACGCCGTTGCCTCTCCCGAGAGGACGGGTGAGGTTCACCTGATCGGTTCGACCGAGGCAGGGGAGGTCATGGAGTTCCTTAGACCCTTCCCCCTAGACGCCCGGATAAACATGTCCCGTCATCTCCATGCCAAGATCGCGAGCATGATAACCCCCCGCAAGGTCCGTGATATCGAGGTCTACGCCGGCGAGGCCGGGATGACCACCTCCCGGGTTCCCCCTCCACGTGCCGACTTCGACGTGAGGTCCATCCTGTACTCCGACCTTCCGAAGATAGCTTCCTTGCCTCACGATGCCGGCTTCCTCTTCGACGGTTACGGCGACCCGAGGGAGATCCTCGCCCGGAGCTTTGCGTACGGGGCCTTCAACGACGTGGGGTTGGCGTCCCTGACGACGGCCGAGCTGGGCCGGTCCTTCGCCAGCATCTGGACCTACACCCATCCTGACCTCCGTGGGAAGGGTCTGGCAACCAGCTGCGTCACTGCGGTCCTGGACCATCTGAAGCCCACCGGGGAGCGACCCCTGTTCACCATCGTGGCGGAGAACGGGAGCCCGGAGCGTGCCATGGCCCGCAGGTTCGACATGGAGCAGGTGGGGGAGCTGGCCCAGGTCGACAGGCGTGACATCGCGTTGTGACGACATCCCTGTCGTCCGACCTGGGTGCCTTCTGGTGATCTGGTGAGGCGAAGGGTATAAACATCCCCTCGCTACTGGGGCCCCCCGGGAGGCCTTCCATTGAGCTATGAGGGAGAGAGGCGGACCAAGCACAGGTGCGACGAGGAGACGGGAGTTTGCCAGATCGACCATTCCGACATGGCGGGGGGAGACTAGCCCATGGCCCTGGTACTGATGTTGGTGGACTCCGGGTTCGAGGACCTGGAGCTCTACTATCCCAAGCTGCGCCTTATTGAGGCTGGTCACCAGGTCGAGGTGGCGACCCCCGACGGCCAACCCCGGACCGGGAAGCACGAGTACACCGCCGCTGCCGACCTGTCCATCGACGATGTCGACGTGGGCTCCTACGACGCACTGGTCGTCCCCGGGGGCTATCGATCGCCCGAACAGCTCAGGACCCAGGAGGTCGCCCTTCGCGTGGTCAGGGAGTTCGAGGCGGCGGGCAAGCCCATCGCCTCCATCTGCCACGGCCCGTGGCTCCTGGCCAGTGCGGGGGTCCTCGAGGGCAAGCGGGCCACCTGCTACTTCGCCATCAGGGACGACGTGGCCAACGCGGGGGCCACCTACCTGGACGAGGAGGTGGTGGTGGACGGCAACCTGGTGACCTCCCGTACCCCCATCGACATGCCCGCCTTCATGAGGGCACTGCTGGCGAAATTGGATGAGTAACGGGACCCGCCCAGATGGGCAGTTGTTGGAGCTCACTCGCCCATTACCTTGTAGTCGAGGAGCGAGGGCCAGACCGAGATCTCCTCCAGGGTGGCAGGGTCCCGGACCCGCTCGACCCGCTTGCCCGGCATCTCGCTGGCGGCGGTGTCCATTATCTCCCCTGACAGATAGGTGAGCAGCCCGGTGGCCGTGGCGCCATCGTCGGAGGTCACGAAGAGCTCCAGGAGGTGGTCAGCACCGTGGGACGAGACGCGCATCAGGACCTTGGGCGAGCCACCCTCTCCAGAGCCTATGAACCAGGCCTCCGCCCTCATTAGGCTCTCGTCCTCCAGATCCATCACCTTCATCGGTCCCCGTTCCACCACCAGGCGGACGGCGATCTTGAACAGGTCCAGATGATCCACGTCCAGTCCGTAGTTGTACACCCGACGTCCGGAGGACCCGAGACCGTCCTCGGACATGCTGAGGAGCCGGTCCTCGTCCACGTCGCCGCCTGCCTCGATGTAGGGGCATTCCACCGCCACGGGGATGGAGCGTGTAGGTACATGGATGGTCCTTCCCTCAACGTCGGTGTAGTTCATCATCACCCTGATGTTGGAGGACATGCAGAGTTCCGGCCAGAAGGAGATCTCCAGGTCCTGCTGCTTCCCTGATGGCACGTGGCCAAGGGTCATCTTCCCGTGGGACACCAGGACCTTGGGCTTGATGGAATCGAGGGTCAGGGCATCCTCGTCGTGGACCACCCTGAGCCTCACATTGTTCATTATGTGATCGGTGTCGTTGCGGAGGACGATCCCCAGGACCAGGACCGAGCCCCTGTAGGTGATTGAGGCCTCGAGATGGGAGGTCCATGCATCCTGGACGACCTCGGCCCTGTCGGGCTTGCCCGCAGCGGCCAGGACGTCCTCTATCACGCCCAGGGCGGCCTCGGTCGAGGAGTCCAGGGACAGGTCGTCGAGACGTCTGAACAAGGTGTCCCGGAAGGCGTCGTCCTCCCTCCCGCGGAGGACGCAGAGCAGGCCCACCGTCGCCCGCACGCCGATGAGGACCCTTCGCCCCTCCACCTCCATGACGGCCGAGCCCTGTCCACCCATCTTCGACCTGAGATCGTCGAGGGATTCCTGATAGGGGCCGACCACCTCCTCCACCCTGCCGGTGGAGGTGGTCACGCTCCCCCCTGGACCCAGTACCGCCACGCCCTCCACCTGGAACCTGCGTCTCGGCCCCTCGGTCGCGGCGCCTACGACGCGGGTCCCTCCTGGGACCGGGGCCACCGGGGGCGCTGATGACGGTCCGTCGACAGGGCGCTCTCCCTTCTCGACCTCGACGAATGTCCCGATGCCCTCCGCCCCGCTATCACCCAGGGCGGCAGCGATGGCCTGGTCGCCCTCGGCGCTCGCGTCGGGGGGCGGCTCGAACCTGCTGGCATCCCCCGTGTCGGCCTCGATGTCCGCGGGAGCCTCCCCGCGGCGGCGCATGGCGATGGCGCCTCCCGCGAGGCCCACGGCCAGGAGAACGGCCAGTGTCACCCAGAACATCCAGCTGGTGGCCCCGTCCCCTCCCGAGGATGTCGGTCCAGTGACCTTGAGCTCCATGGCCACGGAGTCGCGGCCTCCCGAGGGGTCGAACACCACGAAGTCCACCTGCGTATCCCCAGGGACGTTCAGGGCCCTGAACCGGAACAACAGGCCATCCTGGCTCACCAGGGTCACCATGCCCTCGTCGAAGGTGGCGACCCAGGAAAGGGCAAGGTTCGGGTCATCCTCGTCCAGGGTGTATGCATCGGGGTCCTGGACGTAGGTCGCCAGGTTCACGAGGAACTCCTCGTTGACACCCGTCTCCAGCGGGTCGAGGAGGAAGGAGATATCGGGAGGTCTGTTGGGCGGGTCCCTCCATCGGATGGTCCAGGTCTGCTCTGCCAGGTCGCGACCGTCGGTCACGACCAGATGGACCTCCACCAGATGCACGCCGTGGTCGAAGGGGGGGTCCCATGCCACCGTCCCGCCCTGGCTGATGGTCATCCCAGGGGGGCCATCGACGAGGATGTAGCCCAGCATGTCACCGTCGGGGTCCTCCGCCTGGACGGAGTAGACGTAGGGGGTGTCCAATTTCGCGCCCAAGGGTGGTTCCGAGAGGATGACCGGTGCCTGGTTGTCCGCCCCGTGGGCGGGGTTGACATGGACGATGATGGTGTCATGGGAGGAGACGAAGCCGTCGTGGACCTCCACCTCTATCACCACGTCGGAACCGGATACCGTCCCGTTGGGGGTCCAGACCAGCCTGGCGTTCGCCGCCGAGCCCTGCATGGAGGCCCCGGATGGGCCGTCGATGACCCTCATCGTGATGCCCGTCGAGTACTCGTCATGGATCTCGACCACGATCGTCAGGGTCTCTCCCACCATGGCCATCGCGAAGTCGGGCACTCTGATGACCGGCACGTCGTCGAACACCACCGAGATCTGGGTGGAGTTCCGATTGCCCGCCGCGTCGATCAGGTGAAGCTCGATGGTGTACTTCCCGAGCCTGTCGAACAGGTAGTAGGGGGACACGCCCTCCAGCTCCACCGTGCCTGCCGTCCCGTTCTCGAAGATGACCCTCCAAGTGTGATCGGTGATGCCCACGTTGTCGAAGCAGGCGGTGGCGTCCAGGAGCCCGTCCGCCGGCTCGAACACCACGGCACCGCTCACCCCCTCGATGACGGGAGGGGTAGCGTCCATGACGAGGACCCAGAAGATCTCCTGGGCCTGGTTGTCCGCGGCGTCCCAAACGGTGAGCAGGCCCGAGAAATTGCCGGGCTCTGGGAATGAATGTCCGAAGGAGGCCGTGGTGCTGGTCAGGGTCTGGTCGGGGAGGTCTATCTCCCAGAGGAACCTGCCCTTCTGGGCATCGAAGGTGGGCTCGTTGTCCGTGGTGGCGGAGGCGTCAAGGATGACCCAGGTGTCCTCGTCCACCGTGACGTTCCCCGTGAAGCGGATGTCCGGGGGTGTTACGTCCCGCACCTGGATGATCACCGCGTCCGTTCCCACGTTGCCGGCCCAGTCGGTGACCGTCAGGTTGATCCAGTACTTTCCTGGGACGGAGAACACATGTCTCACGAGGTCGCCGGTGAGCACGATGGTGGTGCCGTGGTCGTCGAAGCTCCACTGGAAGAAGCCCGTCGTGTGGAAGGTGGGGTCGTTGTCGGAGGTGCCCGTGGCGTCGAGGGTGACCACCAGGTTCTCGTCCACGACCTTGTCAGGCCCCGCCCGCGCCACGGGTGCCGCCACGTCGGCCAGCTCCAGTACCAGGTGGACGCTGGCATCGATGGTGTGCTCGCCCTGGTACCTGACCCCCTCCCCGGTGTCCGAGACGGTGAACCGATGAGGGGTGTGCCATGTTCGGTCGCCATCCTCGTCGACGAACTCATGAAGGCGCATCACCTCGTCGGCGATGGAGGTGTTCAACACATCTATTCCGGTGGCGTCCTTGACCACGAGGTTCTCCGGGTTCGTGAGGACCCCACCCCACGGAAGTGATGGCTCGACTGTGACGAACCAGAGCACCTCGACCCTCCCCCCTCCTGTTGACGTCACCGAGGTGCGGTCGAAGGTGGTGTTGAGGAGCCAGACATCGCCACCACCGCTGGCGTCAACGTCGTATCCGACGCTGGCCGGCAATGCCTGGATGGTGCAGTTGCGCAGCTCGGCGAGGCTGCCCGTCCTCCATGCTCGAACCCCGGTGCCGTTGAGGCCGGTGACCTGGCACGACTCGAACCTGGCGATGGAGCCGTCCACCTCGAGGGCCGTGCCGGTGACGTCATGGAACGCGCACCCCGACACCGACACCTCGGAGGCGCCATGTATCCTGAGCCCGACGCCAGGGTCGTCGAAGGTGAGATCGGCGATGGTGATGAGGCTGGAGTCGTAGATGTCCACGCAGGCCAGGTCCTCACCGGGATCGCCCTGGAACGTGCAATCGTTTATCCGGCTACCTCCCTTGTTGTACTCGGCCTTGAAGGAACCGTTGATGAACGTGCAGTCGGAGACGGAGAACCCGCCAGGCCCGACGGAGACCACGCTCCCGACGACCACCATCCTGGTGAGGATGACGGAATTGTATGACCAGGGACCGATGTAGATGCTCGCGTTGTCAAGCCGGCAATCCACCATCCTGAGAGAGCCCGAGTGCTTGTCCTCCAGGCCCCAGCTTTCGTAGTTGGAGAGGGACACGTTGGTCATGGTCAGGCTTGCCCGCTGGCTCTCTAAGTCCAACTTGATGCCCGTGGCCACCTCTCCCTTCCCGTCGAAGGAGCAGTTGCGCATGATCAGGGAGCCAGAGAAGGTCCCCTTCACGGCCCAGAGGGCATCGGTCGACGTGAAGGTGCAACCCGTGAACTCGGGCCTGCTGGTCCCGTTGAGGAACACTGATTCGTAGTCATCGATGAAGGTGCAGTTGATGACGAAGGGGTTGGAGCCTTCGAGAAAGAGCGCGTGAGGACAATCGATGAAGCTGGCGTTCACCAGCATCGCGCCGTCGCCCAGGACGCTCAGGGCGTAGGTCCCGCTGGGGTCGCCCCCGCCCACGATCATCGAACGCCTGACCACCAGGGTCCCCTCCGAGATGATGGTGTAGGGCGCCAGCTGGCCGCCTCCCCAGAGAGAGGACCCGTTGACGATCAGCAGGGTCGAGCCCGGGTACGACCGGATGCCCGAAGCAGCGTCGTTCGGGTCAAGGAAGGTCACGTTGACATGGCTGAGGGTCAGCTTTCCACCGTTGTGAACGAGGAACCTGCCCCTCATACGCAGGGTGGAGTTGAAGATCTCCTGGTTCGAATCCGATATGAACTCCACGTAGGAGGTCTCATCGGCGTCGATGAACATCGGACAGTCGTAGATGGAGCAGTCACGGACCTCCAGCTCCGAGCCCAGTGTGAGGACGACGACACGGCTCACGCCCACGAGGACCGTCCTCACCAGGGCGTTGCCCGGGCCGGCGTCCGTGAGGTTGAGAACCAGGGAACAGTTCGAGACGGAGATGTTGTCCACGCGGTTGTTCTGGGTCTGGTTGCCCGTCATGAGCACAGCCGTCGGGGTGAAGGCGACCGTCAGGTTGATGAGCACGCTGTCGCGGGTGCCGTTCTGGAACCAGACCCCAATGAGGTTGACATCGCTCAGGCTGCATCGGTGGACCGTCACATCCCTCGACCCAGTGACGTCCACGGCCACCTCGGCATTCATAACGTTGGTGTCCTCGATAGTGATATTGACGCACTGTTCGAGGTAGATGGCAGTGGTACCATGGGTGAACAGGCAATCGGTCACCAGGACGTCCTCGGTGCTGTACATGGAGACCTGGTCGGAGGACCCGTTAACGAGGCACAGGTCCATGCGGACATCCGTCGCCTGGACGATGTAGAACCCCTTTGGTGCTCCATCGACGCTGCATCCACGGAACGTGATGGATCTGGAATTTTGGACCGAGAAGCCAGTCGAGGACGCTAACTGGGAGACGACGTTCGTCAGGACGACGTTGGTCGCGGCGCCAATCGAGACCGATACATTTCCACCCGATAGGGAAGCCTGGGTGATGTTGAAAGAGTCCATACGCGTGGATGTATCTCTGATTAATACCACGGTATCCTTGGCAGTCGCGTTCAGGCCGACCAGGTCCATATTGCCCCAACACGCTTCGAAGGAGATTGCGATATCAGGTTGACCGATGACTGTGATGTTGCTCAGTAGGCTATTGGACATGCTATAGACGCGAATCGCCTCTGCCAATGATGACCCATTGATTGTTAGCCCATCGACAACCACCCGTCCCAATTGATGAAAGCTGAGCCCGGACATTGACAGGTTGGTCAACTTCAAGTTGTATATGGAACTCAATGTGCCCGTGATATTGGCCCCGTGAATGCAATCCTCTATGGTCACGTTCTCGATCGTATTGTAATTGTGGTCCTCAATAAGGAATCCAGTGTAGCATCTCTTGATGGTGGAATTCCGGATGAGATTGTAGTTGGAATCCAGCCAAAGGCCATACAACTTCTTTGATAAGCCCGCGTATCCAATTCCCTCGATATCGGAATCGAGCAGTTGGAGGTTAGCCACAAATTCAACGTACCAGAAGTAATGGTAACCTGCAGTGCCATTTGATATTAACGACCCGTTACGGACCGTCATGTTCGCACTCTGCAGCCTGATCCCATGCCCGCCATGGGAGATGCCGTTGAGGATGAAAAGGCTCGAGTTGTCAATAATGAGATGCCCTCTATCGAAGGCATCGTCATAGATCGATCCGTTGAGGAAGACGGTCGTGTTAACAACAGTTGTTAGGTGGTAGAAACGCCAAGTGACTCTGCATCCGATGCCCATGTCGATGGCCGCCATCGACTGATCGTGATAATCACCATCACGAATGAGTGCATAGGCCCTCACACCTTGGATCCCTACCGAGCCACCAACGAATCTGCCCCATGTCACGGTTGCAGAGCTGTTCCTTATCAAGATGCCCCGCTCACATGAGGTGAAGTTATGATGAACGAGGTCGACGCCAGTGCATCCGCTGTCGACCCAGATACCGGTGTATGACATGTTCTGGAAGAAGTCGTTCCTGATCGTTGGGTCCGTGACGTTGGCAATGGCAATGCCTGAGTAACAATCAAGGAACCACGTGCGCTCAACAGTGGTGTCGTTCGCTTCGGAGTAGATACCAGCTCTTAGGATCTCCAGGCCCGACTGGAAACCTGCCCCCATCACGGTACTATCCCTGATCAAGAGGTGGGCTTCCTTCTCCACGACGGCGAACCAGGGCTGACCTGCGCTGCCGTTCGTCAACGCCGATCCCTGGGTCACGCTGAGGGTCCCGTTGAAGAGCACGTTCGCGTTGAACTCGCCCGGCAAGCTGGAGTTGAAGACCAGGGTGGAGTTGACCAGCTCCAGCGTCCCGCTGGCCTCGATGGTCAGGTTGCCGTCCAGCACGATCGTTTGATTGACGTAGGTGAGCAGGTCTCCGGCGTCCACGATCCACTCGCCCACGAAGGTAGTGGTGCCCCCGTCGACGAAGGGCGGGTCGGGGTCCGCGGAGACCGACAGGGCCATCACGCACGCTAGGAAGACGAGGCCGAGAGGCAGAAGATGATGTCGGATCGAGGCCAGACAACCCATCCCAATCGCGCCTTTTTATATTGGTCACCGTTCAAAAACGTTTCGACATGGGTTCTCGTCTTGGTAATGGGAAGAGTTATTATCCTGGGTCGAGAATAAGCTTGCAGAGGGGTTTCGATGGATACAGTGCTAGGCTTGAACATCGGCACGAGCTCGACGGAGGGTGTACTGGTCGATTTCGACAGGGGCACGGTGGTGTCCAGGTGTTCCGTCGAGTACCCTCCAGGCTTCTCCCCCACCGAGGGGGTCCCCTTCGCCGCCGAGCAGAAGTCCAAGGTCTGGACCACCGCAGCGTTGCGGGTGACCAACGAGCTCTCCCTCGCCGCCGAGAAGGAGAAGGCCGGGATCAGGGCCGTGGCGGTCTCGAGCCTCATCGGCGGGATGAACATCCCCGTTGACAGGGACTTCGACACCCTGCGCCCCGTGCCCATCTGGCTCGACCGACGCGCCACCGCCGAGGCCGCCGCGTTGGCGAACGCCCTCGACCGCGAACAGCTGCTATGGGTGACCGGCAACGGGGACGTGACCCCGTACTTCGGGTTCACCAAGCTCCTCTGGTACATGGTCCACGACACCGAGCGATTCCGCAGGACCCACGCCCTGGTCACGCCCAACGGCATGGTGGTCCACATGCTGACGGAGCAGCACGTCACCGACGTGTCCTCCCTGGGTGCCTTCGGGGGTGTCCTTGACGTGTCCAAGAGGCAGGTGGACGACGACCTGCTCTTCCAGCTGTCCGAGGTGGGCTCCGAGCTGGCCGGGGACGCCCTCACCCTGTCCCCCGACCTCTTCGGGAAGGTGGTGGCATGCGACGAGGTGGTCGGCCCCGTCACGGCCGGCGGCGCGGGTCTGTCAAGCCTCCCGGAGGGCATCCCCGTGGTCGCCTCGGGGCTCGACGCCCCGGTATCGTTGCTGGCATCGGGCGGACGCGAACCCGGGGACAACGTGCTGATGATGGGCACGTCCTGGTCCCTTGGTGTCCTGAGCGAACGCGCGTCCCACAAGCCCGTGTCGGGCATGCTCCACATACCGCACGTGGTCAACGGCGACCGGATGGTCTTCTCCATGACGGGAGGTCCATACACGGGCGGGACCGCTGGCTTCTGGATGCCGGAGATGGTGGTGCGGTCATCCTTCGAGAAGCTGGAGCGTGAGGCCAAGCTGGTGCCACCAGGCTCCGGAGGCGTCACATTCCTGCCCTACCTCATGGGTGACCGGACCCCCCTCGGACACGAGGACATGGAGGGGGCCTTCCTGGGCCTCCGGGCGACGCACAGCAGCGCCCACATGTTCCGTGCCGTCCTCGAGGGTGGCGTGATGCTTCACGAGGAATGCCTGGAGGATGCCCAGGGCATGGGCGTTGAGCTCCAGACGACCAGGGTCGTCGATGGGGCGTACAGGTCCTCGATGTGGAGAGGCATCCTGGCGGACCTCACGGGACGGCCGGTCCTGTACAACCCCGAGTTCCACGGCATCTCGTACGGGGATGCGATGCTGGCGGCGGTGGCGACGGGCCTCGTCACCATGGACCGGACCTTCAAGTGGATGCCCCCCTCCCGTCGGATCGAGCCAACGGGGGACCCAGAGCGCATCCAGGCCTACCAGGAGGCCAGGGAGAGGTACAACGGTTACCGGCAAGCCCTCGGCGACCGATGAGCAACATCGGACATCCGGGACCCCCCGACCAGGTCAGCCAGTTCCAGCGGTACACAAAAAACCAACCTTTTTTAAGGAGAGGTGCCCCTAACACTTCCGCCCACAGAAGGGGCAATTCCGGGGGAGTCAGATATGTATGGGACGTCAAGCGAGAGCGGTGAGGACGCTAGTGGACCACCGCAGTGTCCAGCCTGCAAGGGGAAGACCTACTTCGTCGATCCCGAGCAGACGGTGATGACCTGTTACGACTGTGGCCGTTACTTCAGGAGGAAGAAGCCCGAGGCAGGGGAGGCCGCTGCAGCGCCGCCTCCACCGGCGACCCCTGAACCACCGGCACCGGAGCCCCAGGCGCCCGAGGTCTACGCGCCACCACCTCCAGCGGTACCCAAGGCTCCTGCGTCGAGGCCCACTGTGCCGGAACCTCCCGTCTACACACCTCAACCGCCCCCACCACCCGCACCTCCGGAGGCCCCTCCTCCCGTGATGGTGGAACCTGAGCGACCCGCGCTGGAGGTCGAACCCGTAGCTGCCGAGGCTTCCGAGGGGACGGGTGACTTCGACCTGATGATCGGGGATGTGGATGCTGCCCCCGTGCCCGAGGCACCCCCCCACGCGACCATCGAGGTGGGTGAGACCGTCCACTGCTCGGTCTGCGGGTTCCCGATGGACGGGGACTGGAAGGTCTGCCCCAACTGCGTATCCCGATACGAGACCACCTGCGCCGGCTGCGGAAAGACCCTTTCCGCCTGGTGGCTCATCTGCCCATGGTGCGAGAGGCCGAAACATCCAGACCATATACACGTAGCCAAGGGCTGAACCAATATAAGGAGGATAAATCATGCGAAGTCGCCCCCTACCCGGGGGACGCCGTTCCATTCTCGCCCGGCGCACCAGCCGGGCCCCGGCGTTCCTCGCCTTGATCGCCATCGCCATGGCCGTGTCCATGGCGGCATCCAACGTCTCGCTGCCAGGCTCCCCCTTCCCCGGGACCGACGGTTCCTCCGGCTGGTCCGGAGGGGACGTTGGACCCGCCTCTCCTGGACCCGACATGAACGCATCGTCAAGTGACATCTCCCTCTCGGACAGCACTCCTCGACATGGCCAGTCCCTCACGATCACCGTCAAAGTCAGGAACTCCGGTGACCAGGATGCCCTGAACGTCACCGTGGCGCTGTACGACGGGGACGACGTGACCGGCACCCTCATCGGGGACCACTTCATCGACAACAGCTCCTCCGGTTCCTTCGATGTCGTGAACCTGCCCTGGAAGGCGACCATAGGCTCCCATGACCTCACCCTCTACCTGGACACCGACGAAAACGTCACCGAGGACTCCGAGGCCAACAACGAGGCGACCCTGACCGTGGTCGTGGGCGGCGTTCCCGACGTGCGCCTTGAGCAGGGGGCCTTCCTGGCCTCGGCCAACCAGGCGGGCCTGGTCACCCTCACCGCGGACGCCATCAACGGCGGCAACGCCACCGCCACGGGTTACAGGATGGGATTTTACAGGGGCGACCCGGACTCCGGGGGCAGCCTGATAGGCAACGTGAACCTGGCGGACATCCCCGCCGGTCACAGGACCGCGGCCCAGGTGGCCTTCACGGCCTCCTCCGGCGTGTACCACCTTTACGCCAGGGCGGAGCAGACGGACAGCCTCGACCCCTCTGGCAACGACCAGGTGGACCGCGAGTTCTGGTTCAACCCCCTCATCGAGGCCAAGGCCGGGCCCGACATGGTCGCCATGGCCGGCCAGAACCTCACCTTCAACGGCTCTGCCTCGTGGTCCGTCGACGGCGCCATCACCAACTACACCTGGGACTTCGGCGACAGCTCCACGGGATATGGCGCCGTCGTCACCCACAACTACACCAACTCGGGCACCACCGTCAGGACCCTGACCGCCAGGCTCACCGTGAAGGACGGCTCAGGAAGGTCGGATTCCGATCCCGTCAGGGTGTACATCAACCCCACCGGCTCCAGTCCCCCGACCGCGGACGCCGGCACCGCCCTCCTCGGCAGGACGCTGGAGACCCTCACCTTCGACGGCTCGGGCTCGACGGGCAACATCACAACCTACATCTGGGACTTCGGTGACGGCTCCTCCTCCACCGGTTCGAGCACCACCCACGAGTACTGGGAGGACGGCACGTACACCGCCTCCCTGCTGGTGGTGAACAGCCAGCAGCTGGCCGCGGCCGACACGGTCATCGTGACGGTGACGAACCAGGCCCCCGAGGTGGAGCCCATCGCCGACATCGATACCGACGTGGGCGTGACCCACGACCTGCTCGTCCTGGCCTACGATCCGGACGGTTACATCGCCAGCTACCTCTGGGACTTCGATGACGGGACCACCTCCACCGTCAGGGACCCGAGCCATGCCTGGACCTCCGACGGACCTCACCTGGTGACGGTGAACGTCACGGACAACGACGGTGCCTTCACCGTCATCACCTTCCACGTGAACGTGACGAACGTGGTCCCCCAGGTCGACTTCACCATCTCGGGGGTCCTTAGGGAAGGAGCGACGCTCACCGTCGATGCCTCCCCGACGGTCGAACCCGGTGACGACATCGTGGTGTACGAGTGGGACTGGGAGACTGACGACATCTACGACAACACCACCGGCCCGGTCTCCTACATCTCGTACTACCGTCCTGGTTATTACAACATAACTCTCAGGGTCACCGACGGCGAGGGTGCCGTGAACAAGACCAAGAAGGGGATCTATGTCGAGGACGTGGTCCCCCAGGCTAGCGCCTCGATCACCGGGGCCAGGACCGTGGTCGAGGGGGAGAACATCACATTCAATGCTTCCGCCTCGTTCGAGCCCGGTGACAATATCGTGCTGTACATGTGGGACCTGGACGATGACGATGTCTATGAGCTCAATACCACAGAGCCCATTATCACTCCGACCATGACGAAGGTGGTATCGAACGTCCGTCCCAACCTCAAGGTCCTTGACGAGGACGGATCCGAGTGCCTGCCTTACACCACCTACTGGATAAGGTACTCTGTCACGAACAAGAAACCTCTTGTCAACGAGAGCGTCTCGTACGGTGTCGAGGGGGAGAACACCACCATCCACGTGGACGCGGAGGAGCCGGGGAACGACTTCGTCGACTTCTACTGGGACTTCGACAACGATGGGACCATGGACGCTCACACCAACGTATCGTACGTCGATCACATCTGGTACACCGCGGGCAACCACACCGTGTGGGTCATGGTGACGGACACCGAGCATATGAACCCGGACGAGTCGTGGGGTGCGGGCGAGTTCATCGTCAACATCACCGACGTGGCACCGAGGCCCTTCGTCGAGGACGGCCAGGCGGACGAGGGCGTCCCCACGGTGTTCGAGGTACAGCTGCGGGGAACCGAGGAGAACATCTCCAGCTACCACTTCGACCTGGACGGCGACGACGTCTACGAGGTGGAGACCACGGACCCCACACCGGAGCTGGTGTTCACGTTCAGGGGTGAGATGGGCGAGGTCCATTGCAAGGTCATGGCCATTGACACCGACGGGACCGCGGGCTACGGCTCCTTCATAGTGTTCGTCCACGATGTTGCGCCTACAGTGACCGGGCCCCAATTCATGCTTACCGTGGAGGGTGCCACACTGACGGTGAAGGTGAATGCGTACGAGCCCGGGATGGACATCGTCAGCTACGGCTGGGACTGGGACGGCAACGGCTACCCGGACGAGACCACCGATGGACCAGAGGCCGAGCATATCTACATGAGCCCCGGCGCCGAGCGGATCATCGTCACCGCCCTCGACGAGGACGGGAGCACCGGGTCCGTCTCCATCCAGGTCCTGGTGGCCAACGCACCTCCCGTGGCCGATGCGGGCACCCCGCCCCAGACGAACGAGGGCGAGGCCATCACCCTGAGCGCCTACGGCTCGACGGAACCGGGCGACAACATAGTGCTGTACGAGTGGGACTACGACGGGGATGGCCTTTTCGACTTCTCCACCCGGGAGGCGAACCACACCCATGCTTGGGACGCACCTGGCACCTATAGCGTGGTACTAAGGGTCACCGACGCCGACGGCACCTTCGACGAGGACTACGTCCCCGTAGTGGTCCATGATGTGGACCCCGTGGCCGACCTCAGCGTGACCATCAAGACCGAGGACATCCCCAGCATCCTGGACGCCTCCAATTCCCACGATCCTGGAGGGATCGAGAGGTACGTGTGGAACATCACGACCTTCGATAAGGGGTACAACCTCGAGACGACGGGACCCATCATCCCCTTCACCTTCGACAGGAAGGTGGAGTACAGGATCGACCTGGTGGTGTACGACCACGAGGGCGGGATGGCAGAGGCGTCCCTCACCGTCACGGCGGACCAGGTCAGGACCCTGCCCCCGACGGTGACGTGGGACGTTCCCACCTCAGCCGCGGAGGGAGAGCCAGTGGTGTTCCGTGCCTGGGCTGACGACCCGTTCCCCGACGATGCGAGGCTCCAGGAGAATCGCCAGATGACCTTCAGCTGGAACTTCGGCGACGGGACCAGCGGGCAGGGTGACACCGTGACCCACATCTTCTCGCGGGCAGCGGCGACCCCCTTCACGGTGAAGCTCACCGTCATCGACGAGGACGACGACAGGACGGGTCCCCTGACGGCGAACGTCACCGTATCGAACCCGCCCCCCATCATCCATCCTGTGGAGCCCATCATCGTCAAGGGAGGCTCCAAGGGTGAGACCGACATAGACGCCGAGGACGTGACCTCGACGGGCCTCGGTCTCACCTTCCTCCTGGCGGACAACTCCCCCGAGTGGGCCTCCATGGAGGGGAACAAGCTGGTGGTGAACCCCGGCAAGGGCGTCGACCCGGCCACCTACATCATCACCGTGAGGGTCATCGACGTGCTCGATGCCGAGAGCCAGACCCAGGTGCCCGTGGTGGTCACCGCCGATGCGGAGGCCAGCGGCGTCACGTGGTTCCAGCTCTTCGCCGTCATGATACCGTTGCTCCTCGTGGTTCTCGTGGTGGCGGTCCTGGTCTCCCGCAAGATGCAACCGGCAGCTGCCGTGACGGGGGTCGCCTCCGAAGAGAGGAAAGAGGGCGCATCCGATTACGATCAGTTCTTCAAGCCAAAGAAGGTGAGGCCGGTGGCGAAGGTGGCCACCGAGAAGGTGGACGTGGAGTACGACAAGGAGGAGCCCGAGGACCTCTATCCACCCCCCGCAGAGGGTCCC
This sequence comes from uncultured Thermoplasmata archaeon, assembly GCA_965369625.1. GTDB lineage: Archaea > Thermoplasmatota > DTKX01 > DTKX01. Next base: position 48,642 of record CBDUQW010000014.1, read on the forward strand.
GTGGATGTGCCTGAGCCCCCCGCCACCGTCCCCGTGCCCGAGGTCGAGGAGCCGCCCCTGCCCAGCTGGATGACCCCCTCCGAGCCCGCCGAGCCCGAGGAGGTCCAGCTGCCCGAGAGGGAGATGGAGGCCCCGCCCGCGACCCCGTCGGAGTGGGAGCGTCACGAGGAGCCTGCCCCCGACCACCCGTACAGGTACAGGGGAAAACCCCCCTCGGAGGGTGCGAAGTTCAGGGGAGCCGGCCCACCCAAGTGAGACGACCAGGTACTGGCCCCGCGATCCGCTCCGAAAGGTTCATTCGGAATCATCTGGGGAATCAATAATCACTCTCTGTGCTACCTCTGTTTCCGTTGTTATCATCTTCCTATCGTTAATTAATTGATTAATCCTAAGGTTCATTAATTAGAAAATCCTATTTGATTCTGATATTCTTGTCGAAAGAAGTAGATTTGGATTTCTTTATTGATGGCATGATATACTGCGCTGAGAATGCGAAGAAACTGTCTGAAGATGCACGACGCTTATACAGGGTTCGAAGGTATTCGACAGCCGGTATGTTGGCGATATCATCACTGGAAGAATCTGGTAAGGTATACTTGCTTCAAATCCTTACAGCGATGTACATTAAGAGAAAGGAATTGAATATGCAGAAGGGTGAATATTGGAAATTCTTCCATAAGATGTGGAGAGACCATCGATTAAAGCAGATATGTGCCTCATGGATTGATCTCCTCTTGTTTGACAAGGAAGCAATTCGATTAGCCCGACATTCTATGCTGAATGGTGACCTATTCGGTTATCGGAATCAGTTTCTCTATGTTGATCTAATTAATGGACAATGGAAAATGCCAAAGAAATCTGATCGAAACAAGATAGTGGAGTTCATTCAGCGATCCGAAATAGTATCCCAAGAAATTGTAAAGGAGTTCAACACCAGACGTCGCGAGGCACTCAAACAGGAGATGTTCGATCCACGGGAGATCGAGATAATGAGTGAACGGCGGAATGAAATAATTAATCTTCTTTATGAAGAAGGCTTCAGCAATGAAGATAGGGAGACAGATAGGCCTTAAATATCACCTCTGCACTTCAATCAAAGGCGGGTGCGCCATCACTTCCATGCGATGGTCACCAACTACGCATAGGTTTTGATGGCCCCCGCCCACTTTCTGTTACCCCCTGTTTCTTCCTTTATATACCCAGACACCCTATTGATTCTCGGTGACCATCGTATGGAAAGAGCTACTGCAAGGAAGTTAGATGAGCATGCCTTCACAATTGAAGACCTCAATCTATCAGACTATATCGACTATCTCAAGGGAACAGGCGCATCGAAGGGTACCATCAGGAAGTACTGTCGTTCGATAGAGAGACTCACAGGACTCTTGGATAAGATACCAGATCTCTGGGAGACGGATGACCTTACTCGTCTGATGAAGGAATTCAGCAAACCCGCGTCCACGCGACCCAACGGGTATGCCAGGTCAACAAGGATCATTTTCAAATCAGCACTCAGGCGCTATTGGGAATCCACGGGACGGATCGACCTGATCGCCCCCGGCCCCTTCTGGAACAATGGGAGGGACCACTCGAGATACGAGTACATCAAGAACCACACCGCGAGCCCTGAGGAGGTCGGAGCGATCCTAGAGGAATGCCGAAGGGTGATACTCGAGCCCAAGAGCAGTCCCAACGAAATAATCCGGCATTTCATTGTGTTCATGATCGCGGCGTTTGGGATCAGATGCAAGGCAATGAGATATCTACGAGCGAGGGACATCAACCTCCAGGAGAGGACCCTCCATATCCACAGAACGAAAGGTGACAAGAGCAGGACCATGTACATGGACATCCCAATCGATGATATCTGGCCCAGGGTCCTAGTGAGTCGGCACCGGTTTATCGAACGGATGTTGAACACCCATTCTGATCGAAGGGAGCTGAAAGAGAACTTTGACCAACTACCTTGGCTCTTCTTCACTCGGACGGAAGCCAACGGTAAACCTGTGGGAAGACAGTTGCACAGAAGCAGCGTGAATTCGACCGTTCGACACCTTACGAAGAAGATAGTCGGCCGGTCCATCTCGCCGCATAGCTTCAGGCATGCCAAAGTATTCTCGCTTCTTGACCAGGGATGGAAGATCGAGCGGGTTGCCGCATACATGGGGCACTCCTCGGTCCAGACCACGTTCCAGTACGTGCATCTCGGTCCAGAGCAGATGAGGGCCGAGGCTGAGAGGGTGTCGAATAATGGTCATCATGCTACCAAAGGACCAAGCGATGACACATCGAGATCGTCAGCTGTTGCGTCGTTGAAGACGTTGTTCGATCAAGGGATCTTGTCAAAGGATGAGTACCTCAACAAGATGGAATCGATCCTAGGCATTGAATGAGGAGGCGATGGGATGAATCATCAATGCCGGCGAGCTGGTGCTCGAAAGGGTGAAAATAGCTGGGATCATGTCATCAATGCAGTTTTGCTTATATGGTTCCTCATAGGCATGGCCATCATTTTCGGGGATCTCTGGATCCCCATCATCCCATACCTCAAGCATGGCTCTAACATTGTTGGCGACCCCGTCCTCTTCATGCTGTCCCTCGTGCTGTTCCTCTCGATACTGTGGAACATTTCATTCTATCCGGAGTTTGTAAAGTGGTTGTGAGCCAGAGCGCTCTAAATCATGGGGCCTAGC
>CBDUQW010000015.1:0-51071 GCA_965369625.1 uncultured Thermoplasmata archaeon
ATATTCAAGCCGATAGCGGCTGCGTGAACGCGGTCGGAGAGCCGTGTGAGCGAAACGTTCACGCACGGTTCGACGAGGGGCCGGTGGAAACCCAGTTCGGCTGGGCGCCACCGGTCTACTCTACTCGATGACATGGGATTGTCGCTGCAGCCACTTCTATGAAAGCTTGTAGCCAATCATCCGCAGGAAGTCCCGGCGCTTGGCCTTGGCCTCGTCGTCCTCGACCCCGAGGGGCGCGTGGCCGTCGATGACGCCCATGATGCCGCCGCCCCGCTCGTTGCGGGCCACGACCACGCTGACGGGGTTGGCCGTCGCACAGAACACGTTCACCACCTCGGGCACGGCCTGGATGCCCTTCAGGAAGTTGATGGGGAAGGCGTCACGCATGAACACGATGAAGGTGTGGCCCGATGCGATGCGCTCCATGTTGCGGACCGCCAGGTCCACCAGGCCGGGGTCCGTGCCCTCGGTGCGCAGCAGCCGGTCCATCGAGGCCTCCGAGAAGGCCATGCCGTACTTGACGCCGGGCACAGTGCCCACCATGACCTCGTGCACGTCCTCGGCGGTCTTGATGAAGTGGGACATGCCCAGGATGAAGTTCAGCTCCTCGGGGTTCTCAATCTCCACCAGCTCTATCTCGACCATCCTCAACCCTCCTTCACCTCTTGGTCCCAGCTGAGGCCGGCCTTCCCCTTCGTCCTGACCAGCTGGTCCCGGGTCCACTTCTTGAAGCAGCGACCGCAGCGGACCTCGCCCGAGGGCTTGAACAGCAGGTCTGAGTTACCACAGTTCGGGCACCGCAGCGTAGGGAGCGCTGGCATCTCGCCGGTCATGATGACCTGAGGTGCGGCAGGCTAGAAAACCCTTTGCCCGGGCCAATTCGAGGGAGGGCGACGGGCGCCGCCCTCCCCCGCTTCGGGGAGCGGTCCCCTCAGGGTTTCTCGATGAACAGCTCCTGCATCTGGACCTCTTCACCATCCATGCTCCCCACGGGCTCGAGGATGGGCTCCTCGACGGGCGGCAGGGCCTCGGTCACCTGCTGCCTGCCCTTCATGAGCATGACCAGCAGCAGGATGGCCAGCACCAGGACGACGATGATGAGCACCATGTTCAGGGTATTGTCGGCGCTCAGGTTGTCCTCCGAGGTCTGGACCGATCCCTCGATGTTGGCCTCGGACTCCTCGATGGCCTGCTCCATCTTCTGCTCCAGCGCCTGCATGTCGGCGATGATGGTCTCCAGCTTCGCCAGGTCCTCTAGGGTGGTGTCGATCTCGTCCATGTTCTGGGCCGTCTCGGCGTCGAAGTCGTCGATGTCGTCCGAGAGGTTGGCCAGCTTCGCCGCGAGGTCGGCATCCACGTCCTCGAGGTCGCCCGACAGGGCGTCGAGAAGGTCACTGAGCTCGGTCAGCGAGTGGTCGTTGAGGTCGGTCACCAGCGCCGTGAGGTTGGAGATGTCCTCGATGGCCTCGTTGTTCTCGTCACTGAGGGTCGTCTGCGTGATCAGCAGCTCCTCCATCACAGATGCCAGGTCGTCGGCCAGGCCGGTGTAGAAATCGGTGGTGCTCTGGTCCAGCTCGTCCAGCTGGTCGTGGAGCGTGGCATTGGTGGAGTCCATCTTGGCATCGAGGCCCTGCATGACCAGGTCCAACCAGTCGCTCAGGGTCCCCATGTCGGTCTGCAGGGTTGTGACCGCGTCAGAGAGGTCGCCCGACAGCGATGTGTTCATCGCTGCCATGTCCATCGATATCTTGAGCAACAGGGCATCCAGCTCGTTCGCCAGGGACTGGTTGACGTCCCCGAGGCCGTCGAGGATGTTGGTCTCCATGTCGCTCAGGGTCTGGGACAGGGAGATGTCCAGGGCGTCCAGGTCGGTCTGCAGGGTGCCCAGGTCGCTGTCCAGGCTGTTGAACCGCCCCGTCACCGTGGAGGAGAAGCTGTCCAGGTCGGCGTTGAGGTCGGCGATGTCCGTTGCCAGGCCCATCATGCTGGACGAGAGGGCCGCCATGGCGTTCATCACCTCGACGTCGTCGTTGATCCCGTCGCCGTCGGCGTCCACGTCGATGGTGTCGCCTATGCCGTCGCCGTCGGTGTCCAGGTACTCCACGGGGTTGTACGGGAAGGCATCGGTGGTGTCGGGCACGCCGTCGTTGTCGTCGTCGAGGTCCGCGTTGTTGCCGATGCCGTCACGGTCGGAGTCGTACCACTCGTTGGGGTCCAGCGGGAAGGTGTCGTTGATGTCGGGGTAACCGTCGCCGTCGTCGTCGGGGTCGTAGTTGTCGCCCCAGCGGTCTCCATCGGTGTTCACCCACTCGTCGGGGTCGTACCGGAAGGCGTCGTCGGCGTCGCCGACGGAGTCGCCGTCCCGGTCGACGATGTACATGTAAAGGTCCCACCCGCCGTTCCGATCGTCCTTGTAAAGGACGGAGGATCCGTCGACCCTCGCCTCACGCTGGTTCGAGTCGTCGGTGGTGATCCTTCCCTCGATGCCGGTCGATATATCGTAGAGGAAGATGTCGTCGTGCCCGAACCGGTTCTCCTGGTAGACGATGAAGTCACCATCGATGGTGGGACGGTAATGGTTGTTGGTGTTGGTGGTGATCTGCGTGGTCGTGCCGGTGGAGAAATCGTACATATAGATGTGCGAATTCCCAGATGGATAGGACCTGTAGACCATGAGGTCCTCGTAGACGTCCATGTAGTACTGGCGGTCCTCGTAGTAGAAGTATCCCCAGCTTCCCGATGCAGCGGGGGAGAGCCTGTACCAGTATGTCCTGGAGATATAGCCCGCGTACTGGGTGTCCGCCACCACGTACTGGGACGAGATCTCCGTCGAGTAGCCGCTGGCTAAGTTGATGTATATGATCCTCGAGGTCGACCCCGTCGCGATGTTGTACATGTATATGCTGTAGTAGGACTGCCTGGACCGATATACCACCCTGTCCCCGTTGATAGCAGGTTGGTACTGGTCCGTCGAATGGGAGCTGACCCGTGTCTCCGTTCCCGTCGAGAGGTCGAACATGTAGATGTCCCAGTTGCCGTTACGGTCGTCCGCCCAGACGAACCTTTCACCGTCTATCCTGATCATCCAGACGTTGCCGATGGCGCCCGTGTAGGTGGTGGTTGTGTCGGTGGTGACGTTGTAGAGCCAGATCTCGGTGCCGTTCGAGTAGACGACCTTGTCCCCGTCGATGTCGTAGTAGAGGGTCGTCTCGGTCGTCGAGGTCACCCGCAGCTCCTTCCCGTCCAGCCATTCGTGGTTGTCGCCGATGCCGTCCCCGTCGCTGTCGGCCCATTCGGAGGGGTCGTAGGGGAAGGCGTCCTCGCCGTCGAGGACGCCATCGTTGTCGTCGTCCAGGTCCATGTTGTCCCCGATGAAGTCGCCATCGGTGTCCCGGAACTCCCGGGGGTTGTCGGGGAAGTCATCGTTCAGGTCCCCGTAGCCGTCCAGGTCCCTGTCCATCAAGAAGACATGGATGTTGTAGTCCCAGTAGGAACTGCCGGTGTATTCGCGCCACGCTATCCGGTCCTCCCAGATCTCTGGATCGTAGCATGAGTACACGGCATTCGTCTGCCGGGTCGCGGTAGAGGTGCTTATCTCGTACACGTAGATCTCAGTTGAACCATGGCGACTATCCTCCCAGACGATGAAATCGCCGTGTATTGCAGGATCCCTCTGGGATGAGCCCTGGGCCGTGATCTGTATTAAAGATGACGTGGAGATCCGCCAGGCGTAGATATCGTAGTTACCGTTCCTGTAGTCATGCCAGACGATGTAATCCCCGTAGACGTCAGGATATTCCTGTCTCTGGACATTCGAGGTGATCTGCGTCTCGGTGCTGGTCGAGAGGTCATACATGTAGATGTCATCGTTGCCGTTCCGAGTATCCTCCCAGACGACGATGTTCTCGTAGATCCTGGGAGTATACTTGTAGGAGTTGGCCGACGCGATCCGCGTCTCGGTGTCGGTGGAGAGGTCATAGACGTATATATCGTACCTGCTGCCCGTCCAGGACCTATAGCAGATGATGTCCCCCCAGATATCTGGATCGGATATGCTCCCTACCGATGTGGGGAGCTCGTACCGGGTGTCGGTGCTGAATTCGTGGACCTTCACACGGCTGTTGCTCTCCCAGATCAGCCGGTCCCCATACCTGACGGGTCCTCTATCATAGCTACCGGGGTCGTTGGTGATCTGCTCCAAGGTGCCGTCCCATTCGAGCACCTCATACCCGGGTCCCCTGGTATCCCAGAAGTAGACGTACTCCTCCCAGACCGTTGGATCATACTGGTAATCCACGATTGGTATCTCGACCTCGTGCCCGACGAAGGCGGCCTCGGTCGATTCGGTCATCGTCACCATGCCCGCGAACATGGTCAGGCACATTACCGCTATCACAAAAAACGAGGTCGCTCTAGCTCCTTTGGTATCCCTAGTCATGTATTCCACCACCCAGTGTTCAGATGGACCTTGCGATCCTTCCCCGGTATGCAAGGGGGCCACGTTCCCCCCCTCGCATGCTGGCCGTAATGTTGCTGGATATTATTTCAATGTGTTGGCCATTATTTATTTTCTGATAATATTAAAATCCCCCCACACAGGCAGATGCCGAAATCGATAAGTATCCCCCTGACGCGTGTCCCGGACCATGGGAACCGAGGGCTACGACCTGCTCCTCTGGGACAAGGACCTGGACGACGAGAGGCTATGGCAGCAGTCGGTCGACCTGATGTACGCCGCCTTCGACTGGCCCGCTTCGAGGGGCATCATGCAGGAGCTCATCCGGAAGGACCCCCGGCACGCCAAGGACCCCATCGGGACCTACGCCACCGACGGCCTGGGCGACCTGGCGGGATACGTGGGCATCGCCCGCCGGCCCGTCGTCCACGGGGGAGAGGTCCTCCCCTCGGGACACCTGTGGACGGTAGCCGTCCGCCAGGACCACACGAGGAGGGGCCTCGGCAGGGCCCTTCTCGAGATGGCCGTCGAACACCTCCGCGGGGAGGGCATCGAGGTGATCACCCTGTACTCGACCCCCGGCCTCGTCGCCTATCCCATCTATCGCGACATGGGCTTCCTCGACCACCACCGCCTCGCGTTCTGGTTGAGCGACGCTAGGACCGACGAGGACGCGGCCCAGCTCCGCCCCCTCACCGAGGAGGAGAGGGACCGGGTCATCCCCCTCTGGGACCGACACATGAGGGGCGTCGACGGCTTCACAGTCCGCGAGGAGAACCCCTACGCCGCCTTCTTCGCGATGGGCGCCAACATCGACGAGTGGTTCACCACCATCGACCCCCCGGGGACCCTGGAGGGCTTCGTCAACATGAGCCCCGAGCCGACGCGGGGCCTCACCGTTGTCAGGGAGGTCGTGGGACCCGACGACGACTGGTACCGGCAGGCCGCCGAGGCTGCCAGGGCTTGCGCCAAGGGCGACCAGGTATGGGTCACCCACCGCAACCCCCTCGCGGCGGAAGGTCTAGAGGCCGCGGGGTTCCGGTGGAACGACGTCCACGCCTACGAGAGGATGATGGCCGTGGGCAGCATCGTCGAGGCCGACGAGGTCGTGTCCGACCCCAGGTGGTTCGCGGAGTCCCGGAACGACGTCTTCTGATTCACCAGAACATCAGAACGGCCCCGAAGGCCATGGCGATGGCACCGAAGATGATGCAGAACAGGTCCCAGCGGACCCTCCTGGAGACCGCCATGAGCCCGTCGATGGCGAGGTACCCGAAGATGAAGCTGCCCAGCACGCCCGCCAGCACCACGTCCCAGCCGAGGCGTCCGATGTCCCAGACCACCAGCTCATAGAGCACGACGGCGATGGTGACGGGGATGGACATGAGGAACGACAGGCGCAGCGCCTCGTCGGCGTCCACCTTCTGGACCAGCAATGCCGAGACGGTCATGCCCGACCGCGAGATGCCGGGAAGGGCCGCCAGCCCCTGGACCATGCCCAGGATGACGGCGTCGGAGGTCTTGGCGTCCTCCACCCGCCTCGACCCCTCACGGCCCTTGGCCGCCCTGAGGGTGAAGCCGGTGATGATGAGCATGACTCCCACTAGCACGGAGACCATCAGACCTCCCACGGCGTCGGTGAAGAGGGTCTCCAGTCCCTGGACCAGGAGGAAGCCGATGGGAAGGGAGACCAGGGTGGCGACCAGAAGGAAGCGCACCATGGGGTCGGTGCGCCACCGGGGGAAGGCCACCACCACGTCCCGCACGTCGCCCCTGAGGCGCAGCAGGACGGCGAAGAGCGTGCCGAAGTGGAGGAAGAAGGCCATGGCGAGGGCGTCCTCGTGGGAGACGTCCAACCCCTTGAGGAGCAAGATGACATGGCCGCTGCTGGATATTGGCAGCCATTCCGTGATGCCCTGGACCATCCCCACCAGGAACGCCAGCACCGGGTCCATCGATGGACCTGACGGTCTTGGGGGATAGAAAGGGTTTGCCCTCTCAGGGGATGATAACGGAGGCCCTGTTGGAATCTGCGTGCTGGCCGGCCCTGTCGTAGACCCGGACGATGAAGTAGTGGGTGGAGAGGTGCTGGAGGTTGCTTACGGTGTGCTGCGTCACGTTCTGGTCCCCGATGGCCACCATCTTCGTGCCGTCGGTGGGGACGAAGTCTGGGTCCTTGCTGGTATGGATCTCGTAACGGAGGAAGTCCATATCGACGTTGCGGGACCAGGTGAGGTCCGCCGAGGCGGTCGGCTTGTAGACGGGGGGCGTCAGCAGCACTGGCGACGGTGGCAGGTCGGGCTCGTCACCACTCCCGGAGGAGACCTCCTCCTCGTGCTCGTAGGGCAGGGTGACGCGGGTGTAGGTCCAGAACCCCAGGAGCTTGATTGGAACGGTCACATCCCCCTCGATGCCAAGGGTGGCCGAGGCCTTCATGAAGGCGTCCTGGGCGGGTTCCGGGAGGTCGAAGATGTTGAAGGTGACGGCGAAGTCCAGGGCCGTCGTCCCCGGCTCGATGGAGAAGTGGTCCTTGGACCCCTCACCGATGAACTCGCCCTCGAGGTAGAGGTCGTAGGTGAGCCTCTCCACCTCGATCGTGCCGCCGGTCGGGTTGAGGAGGGTTATCTCGAAGACGACGGTGAAATCACCATCGATGGAACCGGGGAAGACCTCCGTGACGCGGACGCTGTCCACCTCCATGGAGTTGGCGGCGTTGTAGACCACGACGATATGGCCCACGAGCATGATCAGGATCAACACGGAGACGGCGACCTTGAACCAGGTCATCCGCCAGATGCGATCGACCCTCCTCTTCGTGGTATCGGCATCGGTCGTGTCCGCTGGTCGGTCTCCCATGTACCGGTAGTTGACGGAAACGCTAGAAATAGGTTACCCTTCCGGCGGCCCGCGGCCCTACTCGACGCCCCGTTCCAGGAGCAGCTCCAGGTAGGACCTCCGCTCCAGATGGTCGAGGCCCAGGGTGTCCAGCAGGCCCAGCACCTTGGCCTTGCCCTCCTCCAGGTCGTCGCAGTTCTTGGCCTCGACCTCGAGGAAGTATCCCAGGCCCTTGACCTCGTCGACGGTGACCTCCAGGGTGCCCACCAGGTAGGCCCTGCGCCGCTTCTCCACCACGGCCACGGGCTCGAAGTCCAGCCGGAGCAGGAGCATGCCCAGGTCCTTGGGGTCCACCAGGGGGACCTCCAGCTCCTCCCTGCTCTTGGTCTCGGCGTCCAGCTTGGGACCCTTGTAGGTGATGAAGGACCGGCCCTCCTCCTCGCGGATGCGCAGGGCCTCGTCCGTCTGGGCGAAGTCGCGGCCAGGATGGCGGTAGTAGGTGTCCCGCTGGACGGTGAAGTAGATCTCGCGGCCGCCAAGCTCCAGGATGCTGGTAATGATACGTTCGGGTTCGGGTAGGTAGGCCTTGGCCTCCACCTCGAGCACCGGCCATACCCCCTCACCAGAGGTCCTCGGACCTCAGGAGCTTCGGTTGGATCTCCAGCGACCACTTGCGGGCCTTCTCGTACTCGGCCTCGGTCAGCTTGCCGAAGCCCACGGTCCAGCTCATCACGCCGCGGTTCTGGATGCTGAGGAAGGACACCACGTGGGCGCCCTTGCCCGCGATTATCTGGGAGAACTCGTCGATGGCCTGCTTGTCCTTCCAACCGATGTTGGTCGAGAAGATGGCCACCTTCTTGCCTGCCCACTTGTGGTTGCGGCCGAACTGGAGCACGGCCTTGGGGAAGTGCTCGTTGTACACGGGGGCCCCGAAGAAGATGTACTCGTGGTTGGCTATGTCGACCAGCTTGTCCTTGAGGAGGCGCTCCATCGGCAGCTGCGTGGTCTCCGCTATGGTCTTGGCTATCTTGCCAGTGTTACCCTTCACGGTGTAATAGACCACGGCTCCTCCGGTAATATCGCCACCTCCCGCTGTTTGCCTGGCTCGGTCCGTCCTTTTGATACCCCCCCCCATTTATTAACCTTACGGCCCGTTTGTCAATCGTGAACCTATGCTGGAGCCGGATTTATTGCAGGTCTCTCGACCTTCGGGAATGCCGCCACAGAAACCCTCAATAGCATGCAGGACCATGGCCGACCCGGTGGTGCCATGACCGTCTGCCCCATCGACTACAGGTATGGCTCGGAGGAGATGCGGGAGATATTCTCGGAGGAGGGCAAGCTCCGCAGGATGCTGCTGGTGGAGGCGGCCCTGGCCGAGTCCCAGGCCCAGGTGGGCATGATCCCCTCGGAGGCGGCCGCCTCCATCTACGACGCGGCCATCTCTGGACGCGTCACCGCCCAGCGTGTGGCTGAGATCGAGGACGAGATACGCCACGACGTGATGGCCGTCGTCAGGGCCCTGACCGAGCAGTCGGGGGACGCGGGGGCCTACATACACCTGGGCGCGACCTCCAACGACATCATCGACACCGCCAACGCCCTCCAGATGAAGGAGGCCTGGCCATACATCGTGAACGGCTGCAGGCACCTTCGTGACGAGCTGGCACGCCTGGCCAGGGAGAACAAGGCCACCCTCCAGGTGGGCAGGACCCATGGACAGTGGGCCCTTCCCACCACCTTCGGTCTCAAGATGGCGGTGTACGCCCTCGAGATGGACCGGCACCTGGAGAGGCTCGACCAGGCCGCCCCCAGGGTGCTGGTGGGCAAGTTCCTGGGCGCCGTCGGCACTGGAGCGGCCATGGGTCCCAAGGCCCTCGAGGTCCAGCGTCTCATCATGGACCGCCTGGACCTGAACACCCCCGTGGCAACCCTCCAGACGACCCAGCGCGACCGCCACGCCGAGCTGGCGTGCATCCTGGGCAACGTGGCCGCCAGCGTGGAGAAGTTCGCCACCGAGGTACGCAACCTGCAGCGCAGCGAGCTGGCCGAGGTCCAGGAGGCCTTCGACGCCTCGAAGCAGGTGGGCTCGTCCACCATGGCCCACAAGCGCAACCCCATCAGCGCCGAGAACGTGTGCGGCCTGGCCAGGATCGTGAGGGGATTCGTGACGCCCGCCTTCGAGAACGTGCCCCTCTGGCACGAGCGGGACCTGACCAACTCGTCCGCCGAGCGCTTCACGATCTCCCACCAGATGGTGCTGACGGAGTACATCCTCCAGCGGTCGGCCAAGCTGTTCTCCAACGTGGTCGTCAACGAGGAGGCGATGCTCGCCAACCTTGAACGGGCGTGCCCCGACATCATGGCCGAGGCCGTGATGATGGCCCTTACCGAGAAGGGGGTCGGTCGCCAGGATGCCCACGAGCTGGTGCGTTCGGCCTCGATGCGCTCCCACGGGGAGGGCATGGACCTCACCGACGCCCTGCTGGCATCCCAGGAGGTCTCCTCCCGGCTCTCGAGGGAGGAGCTGGAGGCGGTCCTCAGGCCCGAGTCCTACACCGGCCACGCCGAGGAGCTGGTCGAGCTGGCGCTGGACTCGTTGAAGAACTGAGGTCGAGCAGGGGGTCTCAGGCCCCGATGACCATGAAGAAAATCCCGAGTATGTAGATCATGGTGACGAGGAACAACAGGTAGACGTGGGGCTGCAGGTCCTCGTTCTTGATGAGGGCCTTGAGATCAGCGCCGCTGCGGATCCTGAAGAGGGCCTTGATGGCATCCTTGAACGCGGGCGTGCCCTTGCCCTCCTCGTCGTCCACCAGCTCTGCCACCTTGACGATCTCGTCCTCGACCATGCATCCCGGCAATGGACAGCCTCCGCAATAAGCCTTTTGTAGCGGACCACGCCCCAGGGAGGACCCCTGGACCAGATGGCCCAGGGGCCGAAGGGGGGAGGGGGGGGGAGGGGGTTTCGGAGGACGTGGTCCTTGGTGGGGAGAATGGTCCATCAGACGGCGTCATCGCCGGCCGCCTCGAAGGCGGCGAAGGTGTCCATGTCCATGGCGGCGCTGATCCGGAGCTTGTTCACCCGTGACTTCTCGGTGATGATCACGAGCCAGCCCAAATCCACGCGGTCTTCCATGGCAAGCACCTCCTTGATGTTTCCAACTCTTTGTTGTGCTTTTGCCCTTTATATCTTATCTGGGACAAACTTGGAACATTAGGACAAACCTCGAACTAATCGAGAGGGTGCACCTCACTCGGTCGATGCGGGCTCGCCCACGGGCTCTGGCTCACCCATCGGGACATGCCCCTTGCGCCCCAATCGCCCCCCCGAGAGCCGGAACAGGAAATAGTCGAGCGAGTTGCCGATGAGGTTGCCGCTTCGGATGGTCGCGAGGGCCCTGTCGATGGCACCTGCCCGCTCCTCCCCGTAGACCTCGACCATCCTCGCCCTGGCCTCGGGGTCGGGATGCCCGTCGGTCTCGGCGAAGTGGATGGCGTAGAGGAGGGCGGGCCCCTCCTCCTCGGGGCTGTCCTCCACCGCCCCGCACAGCAGGGCGTCCACCTGGTCGGGGGGGATGCCCGCCTTGAGGGCGGCCCTGGTGTGGGCCCAGGAGCAGTAGCGGCACTCGTTGACGTAGGTATGGGCCAGCATCAGCCGCTCCCGGAAGGGCTTGGACACCAGTCCTCCCTTGGTATCCCGCCGGAGGGCGCCCATGCTCCGCATCATGCGCGCCTGGTCGCCGATGAGCTCGCGAACGCCGCCGTAGACCGGCCGGCCGAACTCCGCCCTGTGGTCCCTGCCTCTTGCCACGGACCACCCGCAGGCGATGACCCCTTCAAAAACCTTTGTCGTAGGTCTCAGGGGGGAGAACGTCAGGCGCCGACCTCGAGCCAGGTCTCCAGGAACCTGTCGACCATCTTGTCGAGGAAGCTGGGCCGGTAGGTGATGAGGAGCTTGACCACCCTGTCCGGGTCCCTCATGTGGTAGAGGGAGCGGCGTCCCTCCCGCCTCTTCTCGATTATCTCCTTGTCGATCAGGTCCTTCATGTAGAAGCTCAGGGAGGAGGCGCCGATGCCCAGCACCTTCTGGATGGTCTTGTGGTCGATGCCCGGCTCCTGGAGGACCAGCAGTACGATCTGCCGGGGCTTCTCCTGTCGGATGGCGGAGAGCACCCGCCGGTCGGTGGCGGACATCTTGGACGGGTAGAAACGCTTGTAGTACCGGTCCTCCTTGGAGTCGAGCAACCCCCGCTGCTCCAGGTAGTGGAGATGGTACTCCAGCTGGCCCATGGGCATCTCGAGCTCGTCCTTGATGGCCCTCAGGTGGCTACCAGGGTTCTCGACGACGTACTCGTATATCCGTCGTCGCGTGTCGAGCTCTATCTCCACAGGCCTGTCCATCGTCTTCCGCCTCGCCCTAACCGATGTCCTCCATCCGAGGGTCGCTACTTCTTCAGCACCGTCATGGCCATGAGCACGATGATGACGGTGTTGAGCAGAACGGACACGGGCAGGTACATGTCGCTCCAGTCCTCGTACATCAGGGACAGTGTGAGCACCACCCCCTGCACCGCGAAGAGGGCGAAGGCAATGGTCACGAGCAGCACCCGGGTGTTGCGCACCCTGTGGTAAGCGATCCCCGCGATGACCGTCAAGGCTATCGAGAAGATGGTTATCCAGGCTGCTAGAATGTTCAGGTAGTCATCCATGTACCACGCCCTCCTGGTGGCTGGTATGGGACCGACCCTTTATGGAGATATCGACCTGGGAACCGCCGGAGGAAAGGTCACCTCTTGGGCATCTCGTTGATGGCCCGGTAGAACGCCAGCTCCTTCTTGCCGGCGGCATCCTCGTCGCCCGCCTCGGCCAGGGCCTCGGCCTCCAGGACCTCCTTCTCGCCCAGGTCGAGCCAGACCCCCTCGCAGGAGATGCACACGTCCACCTCCACGCCCCACTCGTGGCGGACGCGCATCCTCCCCCCGCAGCGGGGACATTTCATCTGGCTCATCGAGCCCCTGATGGGCTCCTCGGTGAGCCTGTCGGAAAGGCGCCGGTCGGTGATGGTCTTGGCCAGCTCTCCCCGGTCGTACCACGTCCCGCCGCACTGGTGGCACACGTCCACGACGACGTCGGGTCCCAGCTTCTTGACCGTCTCCTCCTTCAAGGGCAGTCCGCATCTGGGACAGTCGATGGGCCCGTCCTCATCCCCCTTCGATGCTACCATGATGATATTTAGGTATTCGGCAGGATATCAATGCTTCTATCCTGACTGGGGTCCCCTGATCTCGAGGTGGACGGCCTCACACGGGCCCGCGGTCATCTGGCCGTCGGCTCAACGGATATGCCCGGTCATGAGGGAGTAGAAGACGGCGTCACCGTCGTACTCCGACACCTGGCCGCGCCTCTCCCAGTCCAGCTTGGCCTTGAGGGCCTTCTCCTCACCAAGGTCGAGCCAGACACCGGTGCACGAGACGCAGGAATCCACCTCCACCTCGCCCTCCTTGCGCATGACCATGTCCCCCCCGCACCGCGGGCAGGGGACGGAGCTCTCCTCCCCGGCCGCAGGGAAGTTCACAAGCCTGGTGTGGAGGGTCCTGTCGTCCAGCACCTTGGCCAGCTCTCCCTTGTCGTACCAAGTGCCACCGCAGCTCGGGCAGACGTCGATGAGGACGTCGGGGCCGAACTTCCTCACCCTCTCTCGCTTGAGCTCGATCTCGCATCGGGGGCAGTCAATCGGTCCCTCCCCTCTCTCCCTGAATAGTGGCATGGAGGTTCGAATAGGGGACCGATGGGATATCAATGCTTCCTTAGTCCTTCCAGTCCACCCACTCCTCGGGCTGGCCCTCCACGGGAGGCGTGCCAGCCACCGTGGGCGGGGGCTGTGGCAGCATCGTCGAGCCGTTCTGTCCGACGGGTTCCTCGGGAAGGGAGGGGATGCCGTCGGCGGCCTGGACGGGCCTGACCTCGACGGGTTCCTGGGGAGGCTCCCCGTCGGTCTCCTCGTCCGTACCCTCGTCCGTACCCTCGTCCATCTCCCCCTCCTCCTCGTACTCCTCGTCCTCTTCCTTCTTGCCGCGGGCGCGCAGGGAGGTGACGATGGCCACGGCCGCCAGGGCGGCCACGCCGTACAGGAGGGGGTCGAAGGCGGCGATCCACTCCTCGGGGATGCCGGGGAAGCCTCCCTCGTAGATGCCCACGCTGGGGTCGTGGTAGATGTAGGCCGTCTCCACGTCGTAGGGATAGCTGAGGTAGAGGAGCATGCGGCTGTCGGTGACGATGTACGCGGCCAGCACGTCGGCCACCTCCTCGGTGCCGTCTGCCATGGTGATCTCGGCCTTCTTGACCCACGAGTAGAAGGCGGGGGTGGCGACCCTCTTCTTGAACTCGATGCGCTGCTTGAGTTCGGGGGTCTCCCTGTACCTCCTCAGCTCGTCGGGCGTGTCGGAGACCCCGTCGCTCTCGGTGGTCCGGGGAACGTACTCGCCCCGGTCGTCCTTGAGGGTCTGCTCGATGGTGAGGAAGTCGATCCCCTTGATGGGTGCCAGGATGTCTATGTGGATGTCCACCTTCAGCTCGGCGCCGCCAAGGACGCAGTAGGTGCCCACCTCCCCGGTGTGGTTGACGTCCCTGCTGGCGAGGGTGAACACCAGGGTGATCCTGGCGAAGTCCTCGATGGTGAACAGCGGTCGCGCCAGCTCGGCTGCCAGGGGGTCGTTCTCGATGAGGTCCACCGTGGTGGACATGGAGAATGTAGCTATGCGGCCCGTGGTCGGGTCCTCCTCGAGGGAGACGTCGGAAAGGTCCCAGTCGTAGGCCCACAGGGCCGACGTGTAGGCGATCTCGGCCGCCTGGGGCGCGCCGTCCTCGTTGACGTCGGCGAAGGCCAGCAGGCGGGTGTAGGTGACCCGGAAGAGTGCCGTCCTCCCGTCGTCGTCGGTCATGTAGAAGGTCAGGTCGGGCCTGTCGCGGTCGATGCGGACCACCATGATGCCCGTCCGCAACAGGATGAAGTCCAGGTCCTCTATGGGCTGGGGGTCCTTCCGGTCGGGCTGGAGCTTGGGGGGGCTGAACATCGCGTAGCTGTACTCGCCCGTCCTGTAGCTGGTCGTCATGGGATGCTCCAGGGTGGTGTCGTTCCAGGCGATGCCCGCGCCCTGGACCCAGATGACGACGGTGAACGTGCCACGGGCGCCCGATGCGTAGATGGCGCTGCCCGGGAACGTCATCGTGATCTTGACGCTCTCGGCGGCGGGGAGCCATCCCTTGGCCCTCGCATAGGCGATCTCCTGGCCGTCGTGGTAGAGGACGGCGAAGGCGGTGTAGGTGGCAGGGGTGTTCACCTTGGCGTAGAAATCCACCTGGAGCGCGTCGAACAGGGCGGTCCCCGGGTCCATGACGCCCATGTCCTCGTGGCCACGGGTGAACACCAGGGGCGGCTTGGGGGGGACGAACTGGTCCGCCAGGAAGTCCGCGGTCTCGAAGTCGAGGATGGTGGGGATGGTGGGAGCGGGCCCGTAGACCAGGACGTGGACGTCGTAGGCGCCGTCGTGGCCCCACGCGTTCAAGAGCCTTCCATCGAACTCGAAGAAGGCCCATCGGGTGCCAGCCTCGAAGTTCCAGGTCATGGTGGACTTGGCGGCCTTGCTGGCGGTGAGGATGCGCTCGAAGTGGGAGATGATCTGGCTGTTGTCGTCGTAGTCGATGGTCCCGGACGGGGCCAGCACGGCCGTAAGGGTGTACTGCCCCGGGATGTCCACGTCCAGCCTGACGGAGACCCGCAGGGACTCGGCCACGCCGTCGTCGTCCCTGTCCACCGCCCTCTCGGCGTGTCTATCCGCGTAGATCCCCCGGAGGAGCGGGGCCTCGTACACGGTGTTGTCAGGGATGGACAGGGCGGGATGGGTGTAAGCGGTTCCAGGGAACACGCCCTTGTACACGTAGATCGAGAACTGTATTGTGCTGGCCAGCTTGAGATGTCCACCGGAGACCCACATCTTCACCGTGTTCTCGCCCGCCTCCATCTGCGACCAGTTGGTCATGGAATTGGTGCGGGTCCTGGCGTTCACGTCGCTCACGGCGACCGTCTGCCAGGAGTAGTGCATGAGGACCCGGTAGAGGCCGGGAGTGGTGGTCTCGACGATGACGGGGACCTCGAGGATCTCGTAAAGGCCGTTCCCGTCGAAGTCCAGCCCCTTCATCGTGCCGAGCCCGGTCACGACAGCGCCGGAGTCGATGCTCTCGAACTCCGCGGCCCTGTAGTACCTGTCCAGCGTCTCCTTGTGGGTGGAAAGAACCTGGTCGTTCGCGGGGTTCAGCACGTCCACCTGGGCTACCAGGTATCCGTTGTATCCGCGGTTCCTGATCTTCCAGCCCTCGAACAGCACCACGTGGTAGGCGTCGTACGGGACCTTGTCGATGCGCTGGGATTCCGCAGAGGACAGCCACCAGCTACCGTCCACCGGGGACAGCTTGAAGTGGATGGTGTAGTCCCCGGTGCGGTTGTAGTGGACCTTGGCGACAACCTGGATGCCGTCGAACAGCTCGTCACCGTCCTGGTCGTCGGGGTAGCTGGTTATGTCCAGCACCTGGACGAAGGACTGTGCCTCCACCTCGTTGAGCTTGCTGGTGGACGGCTCGTCGGCTGCCAGGACGACGGCGGTGGAACCTATCATCATCAGAACGACGATGAAGGCCATGATGGGGCTTCTCATGGCGACACCTCTTTCTCTACCTCTTGCTAGGCCCCCTGGTTTATAAACAGTTTGTGGGACAATTGCTGAAGAGTGGTACAGGTACTGAACCGACCCCTCAAGGACCGTCCCATCGAGTACCGGAAGGTGATGCGGATATCAAAGCTCCGCGCGACCCACCACTCCGACAGACTGCTCCAGGTCGACAAGGACAAGGAGGGCATGTCCGTGGTCACCATCGAGCAGGACATCATCGGATCCATTCCCTGAGCGGATTGACAGACCAAACGAATCCCAAAGTCGTTAAATAGTCATTTACCGTCCCGCAGGTCGGAGGAAGGCCTTTGATCACCACGGAGAACCTCACCCGGAAGTTCGGCACCCTGGTCGCCGTCGATAGGTTGAACATCGAGGTCAAGGAGGGTGACATCTATGGCTTCCTCGGCCCCAACGGCGCCGGTAAGACCACCACCATCCGGATGCTCTCGACCCTCATCAAGCCCACCTCTGGGACCGCCAGCATCATGGGCTACGACGTGCTGAAGGACCCCAACCTGGCCAAGCGCGTCATCGGCATCATGCCCGAGCGGCCCGGTTTCTACGAGGAGATGACCGGCAGGAAGCAGCTCCGGTTCTACGGAGAGTTTTACAAGATCCCCCGGGAGAAGCTGGACGCCCGCATCGAGGAGCTGATGGCCCGGGTCGGCATGATGCGCTTCATCGACGCCGCCATCAAGACCTACTCCCACGGCATGCGCAAGCGCATCGCCATCGCCCAGGCCCTGCTCCACGATCCCAGGATACTGGTCCTCGACGAGCCCAGCACCGGCCTGGACCCCAAGGGCGTCCAGGAGTTCCGTGACCTCATCCGTAGCCTGAACAAGGAGGGCTACACCATCTTCCTCTCGTCCCACGTCCTGCCCGAGATCCAGCAGCTGTGCAACCGGGTGGGCATCCTGCGCCGGGGCGCCCTGGTGGCCGAGGACAGCATCGAGAACCTCCGGGAGCAGCTGATCTCCCGCAGCATGGACCGCATCACGGTGGTGGCCACCGGGGTGACCGAGGAGATGCTGACACGCATCCGCGGCCTCGACCCCGTCGACAGCGCGGACGTGGCCCAGTGGGGCATGATGGTGCTGGCCGCCCCCCGGGCCAACGTGACCGCGGAGATCAACGACATCCTGGTGAGGAGCGGCGCCAAGGTCTACTCGATGACCACCCTGGAGCCGACCCTGGAGGACGTGTTCCTCGACATCACCGGAGGTGAGGGGGATGTCTGAACAACCCGCGGTTCCAGCCCCGGCCCCCGCCCCGGTCCAGGCATCGGGCCTCGCCGGCCCCGCCCCCGAACGGATGGAGGGAGGCACGGTCGCCCACCTCAAGGAGGACCTGTGGGGCATCTACGTCATCTCGAAGCGGGAGTTCATAGCCAACATCAGGTCCTTCCGAAGCCTAGTGATGGTCTTCATCATGGCCCTCATCATGGTGGGCGCTGCCATGGGCTTCGCCAGCCTGTCCTCGTCGGATGAGTCCAAGGTGGGGATGATGTACCAGCTCATCCCGATGGACGACGACGGCCAGGCCAATGACCTGGTGGTGTTCCTCTACGAGGTAGGCACGATGGAGCCGGTGGCGGGCTCCAACGTCTCCCTGCGCGTCGAGGAGTTCGAGATCGACGAGTACAACGGAAGCACGGACGAGAACGGGCAATGGGTGGCGATGAACCTCACCCCGGCCTTCCACTGGCTGTTCGTGGCCGAGGGGGATGGTGGTTCGGACCCCAACAACCCCTTCGAGCAGATCAAGGGTTCCGAGACGAACATCTACGTGCCCCACAACAGCACCTCCGACTTCCCCATCCTCGGGGTGGAGGCCACGAACCTGGACATCCGCGACTCCGGCAACATGGAGGACGTGGCGGTCTGGGTCGTGGGGCCCGACGGCATGCCCTCCATAGGGTCCACGGTGACCATGGGGAACCTGACGGGCACCACCAACGCCCGGGGCCTGACCGAGTTCCACAACGTCCAGAAGGCGGTCTACGAGGTCAACGCCACCGACGGCACCCTGGTGGGGATGACCATGGTCAACGTCACCCACGACCGCACCGAGGCCGACCCCTTCGCCTTCGCCCTGGAGGGGCCCGACCAGGTGCTCCGGCTGGTGGCGGCCATAGCCATCGGTCTGGTGGGACCCATCTACGCTATCGTACTTAGCTTCGACTCCGTCTTCCGCGAGCGGCTCAGCGGCTCCATCGACTACCTGCTCTGCAGGCCCATGGGCCGCAGGGCGGTCCTCCTCGGCAAGTTCACAGGCATCCTGGCTGCCCTGATGGTCCCTATAACGGCCACCTCCCTCATGGGTATCTGGGCGGTCACATGGCAATCGGGGGAATCGCCCACAACGGAGCTGGTCGTGGGCTTCCTCATCTACACGGTCTTCCTCATCGGCATCTTCACCCTGCTCCAGATGATCTTCTCCACCGTGGCGAAGACCACCGGGACCGCCATCCTGAGCGGCATCGGCATGTGGATATTCTTCTTCATGCTCTTCGACCTCATCCTGTTGCTGGTCTCGTACATCAACGGTCTCGAGGGCGATGCGCAGCGCATATTCTTCAACCGGGCCAGCTTCTTCAACCCCATCTCGGTCTATAGCCTGGCGATAAGCCAGCTGGGTTCCGATACGTCGTTGGTGGGGGTCCCCGACTGGGCGCCTGCCGTCGCCCTGGTGGCCTACATGGTCATACTGCTGCTGGCCGCGATGGAGATATTCAAAAGGAGGGTCACCGAGTAGGGTGGTACGACACCTCCGGGCGAATTCCCGGACAAAGGTAATATACACGCCCGCACATGATTCAGGACCAGTAGTGGACCCTTCCTCCCACGACAGGGATAACGATGAGAGCACGCATGACAGCCCTGGTTCTGGTAGCGCTCATGGTCGCGAGCACGCTGGTGGTGGCACCGGCCAGCGCCGGCGAGGACGAAGGGACCAGGTGGGGGCCAGGTTTCGATGCCAGCCAGGACTACGTCGTGGTCGCCCCCGAGGGATGGAGGACGACGCTGCAACCCCTGATGGACTGGCGGGAACGCACGTCGATCTACGAGATCATCTTCCTATCCCTGGAGGATGCGAACGCCAATGGAGAGGGACACGACAAGGCGGCCAGGATCAAGGACAGCATCAGGGATGTTTCCTCGGACGGTAGCTACAATCGCGCCATCCTGCTTGTGGGCGATTCCGAGGTGATCCCGGTGAGGTGGGTGTTCACCGACATCCTGCAGGACGGGAACGAGTCCGACCCCCTGAACTTCCGCTGGACCGATGATTACTACAACTACGGTGTGGAGTCGGACTGGGATAAGGACGGCGACCGTATATTCGGAGAGGACGGCGAGGTGTTGCAGGAGCTCGTCCGCGCCTTCAACAAGATCTACGGTGAGGCACCGGGCCCCAACGTCCGACAGGTGGGCCGCATACCAGCCTCCAACGAGCTGGAGCTGGAGAGGTACATCGACAAGCTCCTGGCCTACGAACAGTCCCCACCGCCAGGTGACTGGTACAACAGCGCCCTCCTGGTGAGCGGCCTGATGGACGTCCCCAACCACCTGGACAACCCCTACACCCCCGACATCGATGGCGGTTACGAGCTGTTCTCGGACAACTCGTACGAGTCCCACACCAAGCTGGTCGACCTGCTGCCCGACACCTACGGCACCACCTGGCTCTGGGACTACCCCTTCATCGAGGGCGGGGACTGGAACCGCTCGGTGGACACGCTGGACCACGACTCCGTGGTGGCGGCCTTCGACCAGGGCCATTCCATCGTGGCCATGAACGGCCACGGATGGGTCGACGGGACGGGCATGGCCCACTACAACGGCTCGGGCTACAGCAACTACTGGTGGGACTGGCACAACGCCTACGACTACACCGATGCCGACAACGCCAGCAACGGCGGCATGCTTCCCTGGGTCTACGTGGCCGCCTGTTACGTGGGCGACGTCACCCTGGCTGGCGACAGGTCCCTGGAGCGCTGGGTGATGAACCCCGACGGCGGGGCCATCGGTCTGGTGGCGGGCAACGGCGAGAACTACAAGGGCGAGTCGATGGCCAACGCCTCCTTCGGGAACTGGTTCCTGGAGAGGAACTTCTGGTCCAACTACTTCAAGGTCGGGCCCGGCCTGGCGATGCACTACACCAAGCAGGACTTCCTGGCGCTGGTGTCCAGCGAGGACGTGCCCCACCCACCCCTCTACGACGCCTACTACATCGCGGACTACCTCTCCCCCAACCTCCTGGGCGACCCCCTGACCAAGGTGTGGACCGACGAGCCCAAGGAGCTCAAGGTCGTCGCCGTCGAGGACATCTCACAGCACGGGTGGGATTATGTCAGAATATGGATCACCGATGAAGATGGCAATGCTGTAGATGGCGCCTTTATCCACATCAGCTGGGAAGGCGGTTCCTGGAATACCAGCACTGGAGAGGATGGATGGAGCCTCGGGACGGTCCCCCTCGATGCCGGAGAGCTGGAGATCACGGTCAGCGCCAGGAACCACCTGCCACTGGAGCTGAGTGTGGAGCGCCCTGTGGTCTCCCCGGACATCATGGTCACGGGGATATCGTGGAACAACGGGTCGACCCAGGGCTACGAGAACAATCCACCACTATCCGGAGAGGAGGTCACTCTCAGGGCCATCGTTGAGACCGATGGCAGGTACGAATACGACCAGATGCGGGTCAGGTTCAGCGTGGCTCATGAGGATGGGGAGTTCCAGCAACTGATACCGGACGTGTTCGTCTCCATCTCGACCGATACCACCAGGGCAGTAACCCACGCATGGACACCATTGCACCCAGGTCGATGGACGGTGCGGGTCGAGGCCGACCCGGAAGATGACCATTCCGACACTGTCGCGTCCAACAATGTATGGGAGACAACCCTCATGGTCCGAGGCCCCCCTGAGTGGACCGACCTTCCTTCACTGATCCAGTTGAATTGCGGGGCGGCCCCCGGTGAGTACGTGGACCTCCTCGAACATCTTGCCGATCCCGACACACCCCTGGATGAGCTCGAGTTGACCGTGGATACGGTGGACGCGACCGTCGAGGGTCTTACCATCCACGTCGACGAGCAGGGCCGTCTGGTGGTCTGCTCGGATGTCACGTGGGCGTCGACCACCCTCCTCCTCACCGCCAGCGACGGCACCTACTACGACGAGGCCACGGTCACGGTGGTGATCACCCGCGGCGTCGCGAGGATGCGCATCGTCGGAGAGGCAACGCACACCCTGGCCCAGGGCGCCACCACGTTAGGCGAGCTGGTCGTGGAGAACCTGGGACCCGGCCCCGGTGAGGACGTTCTCATCGTGGAGGTGGTGGACCATCCCGACTTCCAGCTCGATGACGACAACAAGTACACCTTCAAGGGGGCCAGCCCGGGCACCCACATCATCTGGCTGGCCCTCGAGAGGGCCGACGGCACCAGCGAGGAGGGCTGGCAGGGACTGGCCGTGATGTTCGTCGTCGAACCGGGGCCAGGCGAGCCGCCCCAGGCCTACGGTTGGCAGGACATCGAGATCGCCGAGGACCAGAAGGCAACGGTCCACCTGCAGGCACTGGACTGGGAGGGAGGCGAGGTGACCTACTCCATCGTCTCCGACGACGGCCTGGGCGCCACCATCGACCCGTCCACGGGGGTGCTCACCCTGCGTCCGTCCGAGGGGGACGCGGGAAAGCACGAGGTGGAGATATCGATGTCGGACGGCAACCGCGAGGACACCGCTATCCTGACGGTGTACGTCACCGAGACGCCCTCGTCCTCCCAGCTGTGGGGGGCGACCATCGCCATCGCGTGCGCCCTGGCCATAGCGATGCTGGTGCTGTTCATCTGGTACCGCCAGCGCAACGAGGACGGGGACGGGGAGTGACGGCCCCTAGAACTCCTCCAGCTTGCCACCCTTCAGGCGCACGACCCTGTCGGCATGCTTCCGGGCCTTGGCGTCGTGGGTGGCGATGATAAGGGTGGAGCCCGCCTCCCGGTTGACCTCCGCCAGCGTCTTGAAGACCTCCTCGCCGGTCACCTCGTCCAGGTTCCCGGTGGGCTCGTCGGCCACCACCAGCGCGGGGCGCTTCACTATCGCCCGGGCGATGGCGACCCGCTGCTGCTCGCCTCCGGAGAGCTGGTGGGGGAACCTGTCGCCCTTGCCACCCAGGTCCACCTTGTGGAGGGCCCTGGCCACCTCCTCGTCGTCGGGCCGGCCCAGGAGCTCGAGGGAGACGGCCACGTTCTCCTTGGCCGTCAGCGTGGGCAGGAGGTTGAAGAACTGGAACACGTAGCCCACCCGGGTCCTGCGGTACCGCGAGAGCTCGTCGTCCGATAGGCCCGCCAGGTCACGGCTGCCCACCACCACGGTGCCCCCGTCGGGCTTGTCGATGCCCGCGGCCAGGTTGAGCAGGGTGGTCTTCCCGGAACCCGAGGGCCCCAGTATCACGAGGATCTCCCCCTTGGTGACCTCCAGGTCCACCCCCGTCAGCACGGGGACGTCCACCTCACCTGAACGGTACGACTTGCTCACGTCCTTGAACTCGAGTTGCGCCACGGGCCTCACCGATGGCTAATGGGCCGTCCGGGTCATCAACTTTCTGCTGAGAAATGGACCTTGAGCAGGATGACCACCGCGATGGCGGTGATGGCGCCGGTGGTCAGGGCCACGACCCCGTAACCCGCGATGCTGGCGATGACGCCGCCCAGGAGACCACCGACTATCATGCCAAGGCCGATGACGGAGTTGTAGGCGCCCACCGCCTCGCCCTTGCCCCTCCGCGGGGAGAGGTCCAGGGCAGTGGTGATGCCCGCCACGCTGACGATGGCGAACAGCGCCCCCGCCAGACCGTTGAGGGCCAGGGAGAGGCCGAAGGCCGCGCCGGTGAGCTCGTGATGGACCGCGTACAGCGCCAGCACGAAGGCGGAGAAAACCACCGCCCTGGCGCCCCAGGCCATTATCTGGGCCTTCCGGTTGCCAAGCTTGTCCACCTCGCGGCCGGCCCAGGCGTACATCATGGCGGCGGCGATGGCCGAGGCCAGGTACACCAGGAAGATCTGGGAGGAGTTCAGGAGGAGCTCCTCCGAGAGCATGACCGGGAACGGGACGTAGAACACCATCACCCCCACGAAGAGGATGAAGGTGGCCACCAGATAGAGGTCCAGGCCGCGCCCCCATCCCGGGAGGTGGGTGCGGGCCTTTCGCATGACGCGGGGCTTGAGGACGTAGACCAGCTTGGCCGGGATGTGGCGGGACCGCTCGAAGGTCCAGGTGCGAAGGGTCACCACCTGGTCCTCCAGCCACCTCCGGTCGATGTGGAAGGCGGGCTCCTTGATCCAGAACATCGCCAGGGCGTACCCGATGGAGGAGAACAGACCGCACAGGAGCATGAGCACCCTCATCGCTGGCTCGATGGGCAGGAAGTGGTCACTGACGGCGAAGAAGACCGCGCCCAGGCCCATCCCCACCATCCAGCCGATGCCGCTGACCTTGGCGAACGTGCCCACGGCCTGACCCCATATGGCCTCGGGGTTGTGCTCCATGATGAGGATGGTGGAGGTGGGCACGGTGGCCGCCAGGAAGAAGCCGAACATCACGTTTCCCGCGATGAACATCCACATGTTGTCCGAGAGGCCCATGACGATGAACGCGAACGCCGTCATCGCCATGCCCACGGTCAGGGGCAGCTTCCGGCGGCGGGTCCTGTCAGAGTAATCGCCCCACAGGATGTAGGCGGGTACGGTGGCCATGGACACTGACACGACGGCGATGGAGACGGCCCCCACACCGCCACCCAGGACGGTGAGCACGAAGAGGGGTACGAGGGGAGCACTTGCTCCGCCTGCCATCTTTAAGAAGAAGAATGAGAGGTACCAGCGCTCGCCGCTGCTGCTCGCCCTGTCTCCGCCCATTGAGAGTGCACCCAGTGCCTCCCGAAAGTCCTTCATGCCCTTAGACCTTTCGGGCATATGGAGGGGGCGTCAGAGCCGACGAGCGCTGGTATTGCCGGGGGTCTTGAGAGTCAAGATCGGGCCGAACAGCCGCTCTGCGGTCCCGTCCGGCGGGTCGGGGACGCGGTGAACGCGTTCACCGCTGGCGCCCTGCCGCCGTTCACCAGTCTCCGGACATGCTCCAGGTCCTTGGGGTTCTTGATGAAGGGTTCCACGGACAGCAGCAGGTGGTTGCAGTCCTTGGAGGTGAGACAGTCAGGGTCCTTGCCCATTCCAGCAAGGATTATCCCCACGATCGCCTCCCCCTTGTGGTAGCTCCTGCCCAGGGCCTCTTGTAGATATCCTACTAGTTCTTGGGGCTCCATCGGACCCATATTACTGGTATCCGTATATATTACCATAAGTATGGGATTATTAAGTATGAAAATCAGAGAATGAGAAGTATGGGTGTGCTGGCCCCCGTGAAGTATATCTAGCGAATGGTCCCATGCCCTCGTGATGACCTTCGAGCCGGGAGACCTCGTGGTGCTGATAGACCGCAAGGGTAGAAGGCACCTTCTAAGGCTCACGGAGGGCAAGGAAAGGGTCGGCAAGGTGGGGGTGGTGGACACGGGCACCCTCATAGGAGAGGACGAGGGGTTCGTGGTCCATATCGGCTCTGCATCCCTGACCGCCCTGACGCCGACGGTGCTTGACAAGGTGGCCTCCATCCAGCGCAAGGCCCAGATCGTGGTGCCCAGGGACGCGGCCCTCATCGCCCTCCACGCCGACGTCAAGGCGGGCGACCTGGTCGTCGAGGGTGGTGCCGGCTCCGGCGCCCTCAGCATCGTGCTGCTGCACATGCTCAGGCCAGGCGGTCGCCTGGTCACGTACGAGATCCGGGGGGACCACGCCTCCGTGGCCCAGACCAACGTGGAGCGGGCGGGCCTGTGCGACAACCACGAGATCCACATAGGGGACGTGGCCAAGGACCTGGCGGAGACGGGGGTCGATTCCACCATCCTGGACGTCCCTGAACCCTGGGAGGCGGTGCCCGCATGCCGCGCCGCCCTCGCCCCGGGGGGCAGGTTCGTATCCTACTCGCCCACGGTGGGCCAGGTGGAACGGACCCACCAGGCGCTGCGCGACGAGAAATTCACGGACATCCACACCTTCGAGGTGCTGGAACGGGAGCTGGTGGTGGGTCCGGGAGGGACCCGGCCATCCTTCGAGATGCTGGGTCACACGGGCTACATCACGGTGGCCCGCAAGCTGGGCGAGTAGTCCGGGTCGGCCGAGGAGCAGCCTCAGTTCTCGGTGGTGGACTCCTTCCGTCGGGTCACCCTGTCACGGATGTTGCGGAAGGCCACGGCACCCAGCAGGGCGATGATGATGCCCGCCACGATGCTCGCCAGGCCGAACTGGTAGTAGTCCTGGAAGGCCCAGCCCGGGGTCAGGATGGTGCCGATGACGACCACCGAGCCCCAGACGATGAGGCCCAGGGCGAGCAGGGCGAAGGTCTGGGAGACGATGGACCACTGGATGCGGTTGCGGCCGATGAAGGCGTCCAGGAAATGACCCAGGCTCCGGACGAGGGCGGAGGCCACGGCGAACCACACGAACCAGGCCAGGAACACCATCAGCCCCTCCCAGAAGAACACCCAATTGCCCTCAGTGGTCTGGTTGAGGGCGAACAGCGCGCCCAGGATGACCATGACCGCGGCCACGATGTTGCTGAAGAAGGAGATCTGAGATGTGACGATGGACACCTTCGTGCGCCGGTACCAGTCCGACATCATCTCGCTGGCGTTCACGAAGTAGAGGAGCGTGTAGATGCCCACCGCCAGGACGATGGCGTACCACGCGAACTCCTTGAAGTCCGTGAAGGCGAACAGGGCGTAGACGATCATCATGAGGGAGATGGGCACGAAGATCTTCTGACCGATCTTCTCCTCCTCGAAGGTCCGCTTGAGGATGTAGTAGGTCGACTCGGCCGTCTCGGACTGCTTGACAATCACCCGCTGCACCGAGCTGACGTTGATGCGGGACTGTATGATGGGGAGGATCTGCTCGTCCTCCGCGCCATCGGAGATGACGATGGCCTCCTCGGGGGAGCGGTCCTTCAAGAAGGACTCTAGGCCCGCGGCTAACGCCCTGTCGGAGCGGAACCCGACTCGGCCATCTCCCAAGAGCAGTACGACTTCAACATCCTCGCCGTCGGCCTTCAACTCGTCGTGGAGCTTGATGGCCGCGAAAAGTGCGTTCATGTCGCTCTCTTCAGGGTCTTCCAGACCCATGGAGACGGCCGCCTTCAGGTTCGCCCTTCGACCGATTATCGGACCCTTAAGTCCCAACTTCTCTCCGAAGTCGTTGTCCCGGTCTATGGAGAATATTACCGTCTTCAAACCTGACCCTGTCATTGAATAGGATGGCGCCTTATAAGAACGTTGTCACTTGTACCGCTTGCGCGAGAGTCAGATTCCGGCGTACGCCGAATGCCTTGGAACCCCCGGTCATCCCTCGCCCCGCTGCCCGCCCTCCCGTTCCACGTCACGGACAGATTTAAATAGGAAAGATATCTTACGCAATTCCCCACGACCGTAGGGTACGTCCTGGCCATTGCCCCTGTGGGCAGGTCGGGGAGGACCCCGGTCGGGACCAAGGTCCGGAGGCAATAAATGACCACGGTATACGACGTCCCCCCGCAGCCCCTCATCGACCTGACGGCGGTGAAGTTGCAGGAGTACGAGCAGATCGCGGCCCCCGAGTGGGCGGCCGACGTGAAGACGGGCACCCACGTAGAGACCCAACCAGTGCAGGAGAACTGGTGGCATATCCGGACCGCCGCTGTGCTCCGAAAGGTCTACCTCAACGGCCCCATCGGGACCGAGCGCCTCGCCGCCGAGTTCGGTGGCGCCAAGGACCGGAAGGTCAAGCCGTACAAGGCCGTGAAGGGCTCGAGGTCCATCATCCGGGCCGTCCTGCAGCAGCTGCAGGCGGCCGAGCTGGTGGCGGCCGACAAGAACCACGGTCGGGTGGTGACCCCCAAGGGGCAGTCCCTCCTGGACAACACCGCCCGCGAGATCATGAAGGGACTTGCCAGCAAGGACCCAGAGCTTTCCAAGTACTACTAGTCCCCCCGGAGGACACGATCAAGAGGGTTGAAGGAGATGGGTGGCGGAGAGGACCCGGAACTGGATGAGATAAGGCGCAGGAAGCTCGCCGAGCTGCAGCAGCAGCAGAACTACCAGGCCGAGACGTCACGCCAGGCGGACATGGTCGAGGCCCAGCGCCAGAACATCCTCCGAAGCATCCTCACCCCCGAGGCCCGGGAACGCCTGGGCACCCTCAAGATCGCCTATCCGGACATAGCCTCCCAGGTGGAGGACCGCCTGATAATGCTCGCACAGAGCGGACGGCTGAACCAGCAGATCGACGACGCGACCCTCAAGGAGATCCTCGCCCGCCTGGTCCCATCCAAGCGGGAGATCACCATCAAAAGGAAGTGAAGGGATGTCATC
The DNA here is from genome assembly GCA_965369625.1 of uncultured Thermoplasmata archaeon. GTDB lineage: Archaea > Thermoplasmatota > DTKX01 > DTKX01. The sequence continues at coordinate 27,487 of CBDUQW010000015.1, forward strand.
CCATAAACCCCTCGCCAAGAAACTGCGACTGACCAAGGTCACCAAGCGGAACCGCCGCGTGCCCGCTTGGATAATGATGAAAACGAACCGCAACTTCCAGCGCCACCCCAAGCGGCACATGTGGCGACGGAGCAAACTCCAGCGTTGAGAGGATTCCAGGAGGTGGTGTCATGGCCGAAGTAGAACGCATCTACAATGTCCCCCTGGGACACGTCAAGGACGTTCCCCGCACCAAGCGGGCGCCCTACGCTATCAGGCAGATCAGGAAGTTCGTAGTCCGCCACATGAAGGTGAACCAGGAAGAGGAGGAGCTCTACATAGCCCCCGCCGTCAACGAGGCGATCTGGGCCCGCGGCATCCAGAAGCCACCCTCGCACCTGCGCATCAGGGTAATCCGCCACGAGGACGAGGACCTGGTCGAGGTCACGCTTCCGGAAGACGAGTAAGGCCCGGGGCTGGTAATCTTGGCACTTCGGCAGGTGGACATGAACGGCAACCCCTACATCGGGGTGGTCTGCGCCGCCTCCGAGGACCTCTGCCTCGCACCCTACGTGGCGAGGGAGGAACACATCAAGCTCCTGGAGGAGACCCTGGATACCCGGATCGTGCAGATGACCATGGGCGGCACCAACCTGGTGGGCACCATGGTCGCCATGAACAACCGGGGCGTGGTGGTGGGCGACATAGTAACCGACGAGGAGATGGAGGTCCTGACCGAGCACCGGGAGGTGCTGGTCATCCACGGCCGCCTCAACTGCGCCGGCAACCTCATCCTCACCAACGACACCAAGGCATGGGTCCACCCCCGCATCGGCCCGGACGTGCGCAAGGACATAGCCGAGGTCCTCGACGTCGAGGTGGCCGAGGGCGACATCGCCGGCATGGGCGTGGTCGGCTCCGTGGGCTGTGCCACCAACAAGGGCGTGCTGGTCCATCCCAAGGCCCGACCCGAGGAGATGGAGGCCCTCAAGGAGTTCTTCGGCGTCCACGTGGACATCGGCACCCTCAACTACGGCTCGCCGATGATAGGCGCCAGCGCCGTCGCCAACTCCAAGGGTGCCCTCACCGGGACCCAGACCACCGGCATCGAGCTGGGCAGGCTGGAGGACGCCCTCGGGCTCATCGATTGAACCCGACCCCCCTCACTCCTCCTCGGGAAGGTCCACCAGGGTCACGCCGTCCTTGGTCAGCTGTCTCGTGGCGATGGCCGTCGCCACTACCGTCGCGATGGTCCCCGAGCAGAATATCATGAAGAAGATCACCAGCTGGAACTGGGCCGCCCATATGGGGTCCACGCCCCCCATGAGCATGCCGGTCATCCCCCCCGGGATGAACACGATGCCAAGGGTCTTGAGGGTGTCGATGGCAGGTATAAGGGAGCTGCGGACGGCCGAGCGCATGTGTGGCCTGAGGGAGGTCTCCGCGTCCGCGCCCAGGAGCATCCTCGCCTCTATCCTGGAACGGAAGCCCCGCACCTCGGCGAGCAGCCGGTTCAGCGCCAGTGAGGTGGAGTTCATGGAGTTGCCCACCACCATTCCGGCGATGGGGATGAGGAACTCCGGCCGCATGGGAAGGACCCGCAGCCCCAGCATGGTCCCCAGGGTGATGACCGTCGCCAGGGAGAGCGCCCAGAAGGTGGCCCTGGCGGGGTCAGGAAGGTCCTTTGCCCGCTTGGCCGAGGTGTAGGTGCCGACCATCACCATGACGGCGATGAAGGCCAGGACCACGGTCCAAAGGAGCAGGTCCTCGAGGCCGAAGACGAAGTACAGCACGAATCCCAACGCCATGATCTGGATGCCGCCCCTGATGGCGGAGACGACCAGGTCCCCCTCGAGGCCCAGGGACCTCATTCTGGACAAGGCGGCGGCGATGACGAGAAGCACCACGGACATCAGCAGTATCCACATCCCGCCGTAGGGCTCCAGGCTCCATGGGTCGAAATCGAACTCACTCATCAGCATCACCTACCTCTTGTTCATCATCCCGATACTCCAGCTCGCCCAGGTACTGGGCCCGCTCCTCGGGGTCCAGGTCAGCAAGCAGGTCGTCCGAATCACCCTCGGCGACGATCCGGCCGCGGCGCATCAGCACTGTCCGGTCGCCCAACCGACGGGCCTGCTCCACATCGTGGGTCACCACTATCATCATGAAATCGGCATCCCCCCTCAGGCTGCATATCGCCCGCTCGACCTCCTTCGTCCTGCGGGGGTCCAGGGCCGCAGTGGGCTCGTCCAGGAGGAGCGCCTCGGGACGCAGGGCGTGAGCCCGGGCTATCGCGACCCTCTGCCGCTCCCCTCCCGACAGCTTCTCGGCCCGACGGTCAAGGAAGCTCTCGTCCAAAGCGGCAGCCTCCAAGGAGGCGCGGATGCGCTCCTGGATCTCCTCGGGTGCGACATCGGCCAGCTCCAATCCGAATCGGAGGTTGTACTCCACCGTCCCCTCCAGCATCGCCGGGGACTGCTGTACCAGGCCGACCCGCCGTCGGAGGTCCGAAGGGTCCATCCCCTTCACGGATTCACCGTCCAGCAGGATATCCCCCCTGGTGGGCTCGTGGAGCCTGACGATGGTCCGCAGGAGCATGCTCTTGCCGGCACCGGAACCGCCCAGTATGCAGAGCGTCTCGCCGTGGTGGACGTCCAGCGATACCCCGTCGAGGATCGTCCTTCCGCCTATCTCCAGGGAAAGGTCCGATATCGCAAGCTTGTGGAGGTGCCCTCTCGTCATGGAATCGATTGGGATAGTGAGCAACATGGGAGTTAACGGTATCCCTACCGAAGGCCTTATCCGGGGGGAGGTACGATAGGAGCGCGTGCACTTCATCGTTCTGGGCACGGGACAGGACGGAGGGGTCCCCCACGTGGGCTGCCATTGCCACACGTGCAGCGCGGCCCGTGAGGGAAGGTTCCCCCGTCGCCTCGCCTCGAGCGCGGCCATCGTCGACAAGGATTCGGGACGTGCCTGGCTGATCGATGCCTCCCCCGACCTGCCCAAGCAGCTGGAGTCGGTCAAGGACGCGATCGGTACCCCACGGACCAGCGGCATACCCCTCTCCGCCATCCTCCTCACCCACATCCACATGGGGCACTACTGGGGCCTCGGTCACCTTGGCAAGGAGGGGATGATGCCCCGGGGCCTGCCGGTCATGGCACCTCCGGGTGCCGCCCGGTTCCTCAGGGAGAACCGACCCTTCCGGGACATGGTGGAATGGGGCGCCATCGATGTGCGGACGGTCCGACCCGGCGATGATGTCCCGTTGGCGGAGGGCCTCTCGGTCCGACCCGAGCGCGTCCCCCACAGGGAGGACTTCTCCGACACCGTCGCTTGGCTCGTCGAGGGGCCCCGCGAGAGGTTGCTCTACGCCCCCGACATGGACCACATCGAGGACGGCCTCGTCGACCTGATGACCGGGGTGGACATATCCTTCGTCGATGGGACCTTCTTCTACCACGACGAGATCCCGGGTGCCATGGGCAGGGTGCCCCATCCACCGGTCGAGGAATCGATGGTGTGGCTCCAGCGGGCCATCGATGCCGGCAGGCGGGTGGTCTACACCCACCTCAACCACACCAACCCCCTGTGCGACCCCAGGTCCCCCGAGTTCCAGCAGGTCGTCTCACAGGGCTTCGGGATCGCCCTCGACGGCCTCGCCATCGACATATGAGAGATCTCAGAGCGCGAAGATCCATACCAGCTGCTCGTCGTCGAGGTCGGCCTTCGAGAACTCCACCACGTTGCCCACCTTGATGATGCAGTCGGGGTCCGCACCCTCGAGGAACGGGGAGATGTCGTTGATGGAGAGGCTCAGCCCTCCCACGCGGTAGTGCATGGGCACGATGATGGCCGGCTCGACCAGCTTGATGACCTCCCATGCCGCGGGAGCGTCAATGGTGAACACACCGCCCACGGGAACGAAGAGGACGTCCACCTTGCCGATGGCCTTGACCTGCTTCGGGGTGAGGACATGGCCCAGGTCGCCCAGGTGGCAGAAGCTGACCTCATCCAGGATGAACTTGAAGGCGATGTTCCCGCCCCTCGATTCTCCCTCGTTGACATCGTGGAACGTCTCGATGCCCCTGATCTTGAGGCCCCCGATCTTGACGGGGGACGGGTCGGTTATGACCCTGCTCTCGGGCTTCGCGACCACCTTGACGGCCGAGTGGTCGAAGTGGCCATGGCTTACCAGGACCACGTCGCCGCGGATCTTGGGAGCCTGGATGCCGAGGCTCTTACCATCGTGCGGGTCCGTGACCACGATCACGACATCGTTCCCGACCTCGAAGCACGAGTGACCATGCCATCGAACCCTTATCGGTTCCACCGTGTACCCTCCCAGGTAACCGGATGAAGGGCCCTGTACGTACTAATAACTTACGTGACGCCTGGCCCCGACCCCGGTCACAGTTAAATATCCCATCGGCCCTTCCGCTCCCCATGGACGGTTTCATCGTCCCCAAGGGCTTCTTCGTCACCTCCGGCGAGGCCCACGAGGGTTCGTCGGAGCTCAACGCCTTCGACCTCGCCCTCAAAGCCGCGGGGATCACCGAGTGCAACCTCGTCGAGGTCTCTTCCATCCTACCTCCCGGGAGCGAGGAGATGGGCCCGATGGAGATCCCGAAGGGCGCCATCACCTTCTGCGTCATGGCCAAGATGGCGGGCACCCTCGGGGAGCGCATCGGCGCCGGCCTCACCTGGGCGTGGGGGACCACAGGGGACGGCGAGCGCTACGGGCTCGTGGCCGAGCACCACGGGAACAGCCAGTCGGAGGAGATCGAACGGATGCTCCAGGTCAAGCTCGAGAGGATGGCAGAGGTCCGCGGCATGCAGCTGGAGGCGCCGCGCTCCCGTGTGAGCTCGACCGTCTGCGATGGCAACTACGGCTGCGTGGTAGCGGTCCTCGTGTACGTTCCCTGAGCTCGGCGAACGCCCCTACCTCGAGACCACCTGCACCATCTTGAGCGCGGCGTTCTCCGCGCTGTCCGCAACACTGTCCAGGACGTCGGTGAAGCGCATGATGTGGTATATGGAGATGGGGCTGAGCTCATCCTCCATCGCATATAACGCCTTGGACAGCTCCTTACCTGCGCTGTCGGCCTTGTACTCGTGCTCGTGAACATCATGGCCAAGCTCGATGACCGTCTGGGTGTCCAACTTGGCGAAGGTGCTCTCAAGCAATCGATCGAGGTGGTTCATCATCCTGCGGAGGGCCAGGACGGCCTCGACGACGTGCCCCATGAACTTCTCCATCAAGGGCCTGAGCTCCTCCGGGATCACGGTCTCACGCATGTCAAGGATCTGGGCGACGTCCTGGGCGCTGTCCGCGATCTTCTCGTTGCTGGCCAGTATCTCCAGGAGGTCCTGTCGCGAGATGGCCATCAGGATCATGCGCGGGACACTGGCCCGAAGGTGTCGCTTGATCTCGTCCGCCTCGTGCTCCATGCGTGATATCTCGACCGAGAGCGAGGCCGCCTCCGTGTACTTGCCATCCATGTAGAGAAAGAGCATGTCATTCAGCTTGTGGACGGCACTGCAACACCGGTCGAAGTGCTCCATGAGCACCTTGATGGGTGAAGTGGGCAGGGTGTCGATCACCGTCGAGCGGTGGTGTTTGTGGTCGACCATACGTATACCTCCATGTTACCTCATGATATATAATTCAATACTAGGAATATGCCCGCGCATAGTATCCCGGCAAATGGAACGGTTATGACCCATGAATAGATGATGTTCTTGATGACCTTGCCGTCGACGGCGGCGACACCTCCCGCGAGCCCCACGCCGATCACGGCGCCCACCAGGGTGTGGGTGGTGGATATGGGAAGCCCAAGAAGACTGCAAGCGAGGACGGTGGTGGCGGCGGAGAACTCCGCCGTGAACCCACGGGTGGGGGTGATCTCGGTGATCCTCTCCCCGATGGTCTTCATCACGCCGCGGCCCCACACCGCGGTGCCGATGGCGATGCCGATGCCGCCAAAGGCCAGCAGGACGATGACGGTGGACAACGGGATGTCCTCCGGCGTGCCATAGACCAGTTGGGCCACGATACCTGTCAAGGGAGCTATGGCGTTCGCCACGTCGTTCGAACCGTGGGCGAATGCCACGTAACCCGCGGTGATGATCTGGAGTGGGATGAAGATGCGCTCGACCTTCTTGTACTCGTCCATGTCCACCATCTTGTACCTCTTGAAGAGGAGGTACGCGGGTATCGACGCCAAGATGCCCACGGCGAGACCGATGAACACGATCTCGAGGTAGGAATAGCCAAGGTGGAGTGGTTCCAATGCCTCGACCAGCATGGCTATGGCGAGGATGGCCATCACCAGTCCCACGAGGAAGGGCGCGTACTTCAGGGCCTGCTTGAAGGGGTGTGGATGTGTCAATATCGCCTTCCTTATCAACATGAAGGTGACCAGGGCCATCATAGCGCCCGCGATCGGAGAGATCACCCAGGATGCTGCGATCTTGCCCACCATGGGCCAGTTGACCACCGCTATCCCTCCGGCGGCGATGCCGAAACCTATCATCGCCCCTACGATGGCGTGGGTCGTGGACACGGGAAGGTGGAAGTACGTCGCGATGTTGATCCATATGGCAGCCGCAAGCATCGCCGCTAGCATGCCTAACAGGATGGTCCAGTTGAACGTATCGTCCCCGCCGAGGGCCCCGAGGTCGATGATGTCCTTGCGAACGGTGTGGGTGACGCGCGAGCCCACAAGGACGGCACCGGCCAAGTTCAGCACCGCTGCGATGATGACGGCGTTGCGAACGCTGAGGGCCTTGGAACCCACCGAGGTCCCCATGGCATTGGCTAGATCGTTCGCTCCGATATTGAGGGCCAGGTAGAAGGATACGGCCAGCGATATGGCTAGGAACCACCAGTATTCGATCGCCTTGCTCACCTCCTCCCAGAGTACCCCCATCAAGGACCCAGATAGGTCATTATTTGGGGTCAATAGTGTATAGTGAAATCGATATTTATTATCTTAATATAGAGAGTATATAGATTGATGTTGCGAGGCGTCAGGTGACCCTGGGCCCGGTCGGCTCGTCGAAGAATCCCCGGGCATCCTGGACGACGTCGTACGACGCCTCCAGCTCGTGAACCTCGCCCTTGAACTGGGCCGCCCTGCTGTCGAGGATCACCGCCACCCCCCGGTCCGTCCCGCTGCGGATGAGCCGACCCACCGCCTGCAGCAGCTTGCGCGTGGTGGGGGCCTTGACGGCGTAGTCCCAACCCCTGCCGAACTTCACCTCGTAGTAGTGTCGCATCGCCTTCTGCCGGGCGGTGGGCTTGGGGTAGGGGATGCCCACCACCACGGCCACCTCTAGGCCCTCCCCCGGGAAGTCCAGCCCCTCGGACACCCGGCCCCCGATGACGGCGAGGAGGCAGTTGCCGTCGCCCCTCGGTCGACGGAAGGATTCGATGAGCCCCTCGAGGTCGGGGGTGGGCATGCCCCGCTCCTCGTCGTAGATGTTGGAGCGCAGCCGGCCCGCCACGCCGTCGGTGATGAAGCGCTGCTTCATGGCGAAGCTGGGGAAGAAGACGACGGTGTTCCGGCCCAGGGTGTTGACCAGTTCCACCATCCGGTCCTCGATCCTCCCCACCATCCCCGGGTCCCGCTGGAGGTCCTCGTACCGGGTGGTCAGGTCGCGGCCGTACAGCAGCCTCCGGTTCTCGGGCGGGAAGGGCGAGGGCAGCAACATCAGCTCGGCCTCCTTGGGCAGGCCGATGGAGGCCCTGTACTCCTCGAGGGGCCGAAGCGTTCCCGACATGTGGATGCTGGCGGCGGCGTCCCACAGCGAGGCGCAGGCCTTGGCCGGGTCCATGCAGTAACCCTCGAGCCATGACTCGGGGTCCCCGGTCCGGGACGGGCCGGGCGACCGTGCCACCAGCTTCACGTACTCCTCGGAATCCAGCTGCATGTACGATTCCACGAAGCGCCCCGTGGCGTACACGAAGCTCCGGGCGAGCCGGCCCAGCTTCCGCCGTTGCTCCTTGAGGATCTCCCCGTGGGTCACGGTGTTCTTCGCGATGGTCTGGGCCTTGACCGAGGTCACCCGGAAGCGCGACATCAGCTCCGCGTTGAACTCGTCGGGGGGGAAGAGGCCGTCCTCGTCCACCACGTACTCGTCCGCCAGGTCCATGACGATGGTCTCAAGGCCGTCGAGGAACGTGGAGAGGGCAAGACCCTCGTGGACCTCGGGGTCGCCCATCTCCCCCGACTCCCGCCGGGCACGCCGCACGGTCTCCTGGGTCAGCTTGATGGACTGGAGGTCCCGGGCGTAGTCGGGCAGGTTGTGGGCCTCGTCCACCACCACGACCAGGTCCGACTCGTGGCACCCCATCCAGTCCAGGAGCATCCTCCGGGTGAAGGGGAAGAAGAAGTAGATGTACGGGGCCGTCACCACCGTGGCGTGGCGCAGTAGCTCCTTGGCGACCTCGTGGGCGCAGATGCGCCTTTCCCGGCAGTAGTCGAGGAGGTCGCTGGCCGTGGGCAGCGCCCTCAGGGCCCAGTCCACGGTGCGCTGCATGTCCCACTCGAGGAGCCCCGCGAAGTAGGGACACGACAGCGGGTCCTTCGCACCGCCCTCCCGGGTCCGACCCTTGCGGTCGGCGCAGAACCGGGACAGTTCCTCCGAGTTGGCCGAGGCCACCTCCGGGTCGTCGTGGGCCATGAAGCACATGTTCGCCCGGCCCTGTATCGCGGTGCCGAACACGGGCCTGATGCCGTTGATGGCCCGGAGCTCCAGGAGAACCTGCTTCTGCTGGGCGTTGGTGCGGGTGAGGTACAGCACACGCAGGTCCCCCTCCTCGGCCCCCGCGAGGCAGCCGGCGAGGGCGCACACGGTCTTGCCGGTGCCGGTGGGTGACTCGACGATGAGGTGACCGCCCTCCCGCACGGTGCGCTCCACCGCCTCCGCCAGGTCCATCTGGTGTGGCCTGGGCTCGTACGGGAAAAGGTGCTCGGCACCCGAGGTGACCTCACTCACATTTCCGACGGAGGGTGCCCTAGGGGTTTAAAGGCTTGCCGGAGGGCGGTGAAAGTGCGGGCCTACCGGGTCGACCAGATATCCTCGGGGATATCGTCGTAGATGGAGGACATATCGTCCTCCTCTACATCGAAGGCCTCGGCGTCGCTCACCAGGTTCTCGATCTTGTCCTTGCGGAAAAGCCAGTAGTGGATGCGCCACTCGCGGCCGTCGTACAGGGTCGTCTCCTCGCGCTCGGTCATGAGGAGGCCCAGATCCTCGAGCATGTAGAATGCGTCCCGGTCCTCGGGCTCGAGTATGTTGTCGATGATCGTGTCGTTGTACCCGAAGAAGTTCATCACGTGGGTGGCGAGCTGGTTAGCCGCCTCGGGTTGGATGTCCTGCCGGTCGATGCTCTTCGTTATCGCGTGGGAGAGCTTGGCGACCGTGAGGACCCGCTTGTCGTCGGTCTTGACGGCGATACCTACCATGGCGCACACATCCTAAAGAGAAGACTACGAGTCCTCCCCCGGTATTTGGAATAGAGGAATCAGGTACTATATATTAGTTGCGAGGAATAGGTCAGGCAGGTCAACGTATGTTCGCCCGGAAGGCACGAATCAGCCAGTGTTGGGCCGTGACATGGTGTGTCACGCAGGGCCAGGGTACGGACCGGCTGCAAAACGTGTCACGGATGATACCGCGGCCGCACGACCCGGGACACGGCGCGTCCGCGGCGCGCGGAACGGGTCCGCGACCGGTCCGATATCGCCACCGGAGAAAGTAGAAATACCCTCTGTCCGCTGGGGGGCCGGGGGGCCACGGATGCTGCTAGGAGTGGACGATACCGACTCCCTCGAGGGAGGCTGCACCACCTACGTCGCGGTGCAGTTGGCGCTCCGCCTCGAACAGGATCTGGGCCTCGTCCTGGTGGACCATCCGCGCCTCGTCCGGCTCAACCCGATCAACCCCTGGAAGACCCGGGGGAACGCGGCCCTGGCGCTTCACCTGGGACGGCCCGAGGGGGAACCTCAGAGGCTTGGCGAGTGGGAAGGTCGGCCGATCCAATACTATCCCGAGAGCGAGGACGTTCCCCCCAGCGAGGACGTCCTGGACGCAGCATGGTCAATAGTAGAGGAGTTGACATGGCACGAGGACGGAAGGACGAACCCAGGCCTGGTACTCTCTCCAGAACCAACTCCAGCGGGATGGTACGACGAGGCTCTGCACACCCTCGTCGATGTCGACAGGGTCAAGGAGAGGCTTGCGGCACGTGACCTCCCTTTCAGGGCCGAGGGCTCCCACAGAGGGCTCGTCGGCGCATCGGCGGCATTGGCATGGCCCATGGTACGCCGGACCTGGGAACTGATCGCCTATCGCCGTCAGGACCGATGGGGAACACCCCGGGAGGTCGAGCCCGACTCGGTACGGAACCTGGTCATCGACCTCCCCAGCACCTTCGACAGCTACGATGTGGGGACGGGCGGCCTCACCATGGTCCCCTCCAGCCCGTGCCCCGTGCTGTTCGGCGTCCGGGGGACGGATCCCGAGGACCTTCCGAGGGCCCTTGAGGTCGTGCGGAGCGAGGAACGGGAAGGATGGGTGAGGTTCATCACCAATCAGGGTACCGACGACCATCTGGTACCGAAGGCGCTGGGTGATGTGGTCCCCTTCGAGAGCGTCGCGATCAAGGGCACGGTGTTGAAGGCGCCATGGACGATCGCGGGAGGTCACGTCCTGTTCGGGATCGCAGAGGGAGGGCGTCAGCTGGACGTTGCAGCGTACGAACCCACGAAGGGCTTCCGTCACCTGGTCAGGGGCCTTCTGCCCGGGGACGTGATCGTCGCCTGCGGGAGCGTCCGGGACGAACCCCGCACGTTGAACATGGAGAAGTTCGCCCTTCTGACCATGGGCACGCCAACGGAGGTGATCAAGGTCGGCAACCCCCGGTGCCCGGACTGCGGGAAGTCGATGAAGTCCATCGGCACCGGGGCCGGCTTCCGTTGCATCCGGTGCGGGACCCGGGCCGACGAGGACGACATCCTGGAGGAGGAGCGCCCGCGGGACATCGCCCTCGGCTGGCACGAGGTGCCAACAGGGGCAAGGCGCCATCTGGCCCGGCCGCTCAAGCTGGGGCTCCGACCAGAACTGGCTGCCTTGGCCAGGTAGCTACCCCTGGAAATTCGCATCCTCTGACATCCTTGGCAAAATCCTTAACTGCAACCTCCCGTTTCCCTGGTCGAGTGACGATCGAAGGTACGAATGCCGAAGCGCCCCCGGGTAACGCGACGATGTCGGATTGGATGGAGGAGCTCCGGGCTCCCTTCCTCACGGCGTCCATCCTCCCGGTCCTCGTGGGAGGGGCCGTCGCATGGGCGTACCTCAAGGACCTCTGGGGCATGGACTGGTGGCTCTTCCTATGGACCATGGTGGGGGTCACCTTCCTACACCTGGGCGCCAACGTCACCAACGACTACTGGGACTACGTGGGTGGCACCGACGTGGTCAACAGGAACCGCACGCCCTTCTCGGGCGGCTCTTCCACCCTCGTGGAGAGGCGCCTGTCACCGCGCAAGGTCCTTCGCCTGGGCCAGCTTCTCCTGGCCGCCGGTTCCCTGGTGGGCCTGTACCTGGTCTACCTCCTCGGGGAGGACGGATGGGTCATCCTCCTCCTGGGGATGATCGGCGTGGGTGGCGCGTACTTCTACTCGGCGCCCCCGATGTCCCTCGCATCCAAGGGCGTGGGTGAACTGGTGATCGGCAGCATGTTCGGTCTCCTGACGGTGCTTGGCACCTACTACATCCAGGTCAGGTCCTTCAGCTGGGAGGCCGTGGCCGCATCCATCCCGGTCTCCATGTGGATCGCCGCCGTCATATGGGTCAACCAGTTCCCTGACACCGAGGCGGACGAGGCCACTGGAAAGCGGACCCTGGTCGTCAGGTGGGGGACGGAGCGCTCCATCGAGGTCTACACCACCCTCCAGATCGCGGCCATGGCAGCCATCGTCGGCGCCGTCATCCTCAACATGCTCCCCCTCGCGGCCCTGGTCGCCATCGCCGCCTTCTTCCCCGCTGCGGGCGCCATCGCGGTCCTCAACCGGTCACGCGGCCTGTACCCCGACATGGAGCCCGCCTTGGGCCTGACGGTGATCACCCACCTGGCCGGAGGGCTGCTCCTCTGCGTTGGCATCGTGGTTGGCGCCTGACCCCACTTCGCCCAAAACGTGAAATAGCGAAGCAGCGTGTGAGATTCCATGGCCCGGGCCAAGGTCCTCATCACCATCCTCCTTGTTGTGGCAGTGGCGATATTGCCGGGTTGCATCGAGGAGCCCGATGAGGGCCCGGACGACAATGACCTTCCCATGGAGGGGACCACCCAGGGATTCCGCATGCCCGACTTCGAGATGACGACCCTCGAGGGGTGGTCCCTTGATCTACGGGATTTCTCGGGGGACATGACCATCATCCACACGGTCGGTCACACCAAGGGACCCTTCATGCCCCAATTCGCCCAGATCAAGGCGGCGAGGAGCCATTTCATCAACATCTCCGTCGAGGCCATCACGTTGTTTCCCGAAGGGAGTTTCGACGACGCGATGATGGCCGCCCTATTCCAGGAGGTCGGAGCGGGCTCGACCTTCGCCCTCGTATCGGACGACATCCAGGACACCCTGTCCCTACAGAAGTACCCCACCATCTTCATCATCGATGTCGACCATGTGATCCTCGAGAGGAGCGACGAGGCCCTTGGCCAGGGTAGGATCATACAGGCCATCGAGGCCACCTGGGGCATCGAGCCCCCGGAGGACACGGCACCCCAGGTGGGCAGCACCGTCCCGGACCTCGTCTGGCGCGACGTGAACGGGACCGAGGGTCGGCTCTCGGACCTCCGGGGTTCGCCCGTCATCCTGAACGTCTGGGAGATGGAATGCCCCTTCTGCATGCAGCTGTTCGTGGAGCTGGAGAAGGTCTACTCCAACCACTCTGGCCAGGGGCTCCAGATGGTGTCCATCGACCTGATAACCTGGGAGACGGAGGACCAGGTGAGGTCGGTGATGGAAAAGTACAACGCCACCTGGACCTTCGCCATCGACGGGGACAACATCCAGTCCCGATACAGCATATGGCGGCTCCCCCTCCTGGTGCTCCTCGACGGGGATGGCGTCGTCCAGTGGACCTGGACCGGCTATACCCACCACAGCATCATCGACGAGGAAGTCGAAAAGTTGATATAAGGAATGGCACATACGCGCCCTTCGCAAGGAAGGGTACGACGGTCAAAGCTGCGGAGATCACCCGGTCCCATCCCGAACCCGGTAGTTAAGGCCGCACACGTACATGGTTGTACTGTGGTGCTCGCGCCCATGGGAACCCATGAAAGCTGTCGACCCTTTGTTGCGTTTTTCAAATTCCATCAAGGGAGCCCATGCCCCATCGGGCGTTCCTACTGGGCCTTGATCACTTCGAGGAGGCTCTTGGAGGCCATCAGGAAGTTCCGGGCGGTCTCCACATCGAGTACGGGGGTCCAGCACCTCCTGCTCGCGCCCTTGGGCTCCGAGCACCGGACCAGTTCCCGGATGGGCTGCGCCATCTCGGGATGCTCCATCAACGGGTCCATGGAGTCATCGTCCACGACCAGCACCGCGGACACCCCCTTGTCCGAGGGCAGCAGGAAGGCCAGCTGCCTGTCCCCGTAGGAGTACTGCCAGGCCCACTTCCAGCCCTCGCCGCACCAGATGATGGTCTCCCGCACCCGGGGGAGGTTCCGGAGCCCGTCCTGGAGGGCGGCCCATACCTGCCTGTGGGGCACCGGTAGCCTGGCCCTCGGGGAATCGGGACCCGGACGGTCACCCTCCTTGGTATATGGGTTTGCGAGGCGGAACTCTTCTCGCGGGTCCGTCATGGGTGGGTACTTCCTTCCGTGGGCGGGGCTCGGGTCGGTCATCACTTCTGCCAGGACATGCGCTCCAGCTTGCGCTCCTCCTTGGTGGCCTTCTTGTACTCCTTGTAGTGCTCCTTGCACAGGCGGACCTTCTTGGGGTCCTTCACCTTGTACTGCATGTCGGGCAGGGCCTTCTTCACAGCCTTGGCGCTCATGGAGCGCTTGACCTGTTCTTGGCAGCCCTTCACGGAGCACAGGTCGGGGTCGTCCTTCTCATCCTTCTTGCGCCGGAACTCGACCACGGGGCAACACATCCACTAGGTCCAAGAATGGAGAGGCCTTGATAAAAACGTTGTCCCACCAGTACCGGACCCGTCACCCTAATCGTCGAAGGCACGTCCCGAGGGGCTCAGGACCTCCCACATCTCGGTCCCGTGGAAGATGATGTCGTCGATATGGGGGATAGCCTCGGCCTTCCGGTGCTGCAGGAACATGGTATCGACCCGGCCCAGCTTCCTCCGCAGCTCCTCCGCGAGGCCCGCGAACTTCCCCACCTCGGGAAGGGAGCCCACGATCATCTCCGCCAGCAGCTTCCGTTCGTCCAACCGGTCGTAGCTCCTGTACCGCAGGTCGTTGTAGAACTTCCAGATCTGGTCCTCGGGCAGGGGCCGGCGCCGGTCGGCCATGGCGGCCAGGTCGCGACCCGCCTCGCTGGCGAAGACCAGGGCCCTGTCCCAGTTGAACCGGGTCACGGGAAAGCTGTCCAGGGGATGCCAACGCAGCTTCTCGAAGAGCAGGTACAGCGGCTTCATGGCCTCCACCAGGCCGTTCCCCGACCCCCCTGCCACGAGGATGCCCACGGCGGGCATGCCCACGGTGGGGCCCTGACCCATCTCCACCCGGAGCTTGCGCGAGAGCAGCGAGCGCACGCAGCTGGTGATGGTCGACCAGTACACGGGCGAACCGATGACCACGGCGTCCGCCGAGTCGATCATCATAGAAAGCGCCCGGTAGTCGTCGTCGGGCCCGCTGTCGACCCCCATCTTGTGCTCGGCGGTGCAGTCGAAGCAGTCCGACACCTGGTAATCGGAAAGGTGGACCAGTTCCACCTTGGCCCCCTGCTCCTCGGCGCCCAGGAGGGCCTCGCGGACGATGGCCGCGGTCCTTCCCTCCTTGTTGGGACTCCCCACGAAACCTCGTATCATGGCACCAAGATTGTTATCGTCGGTATTTAATTCCTCGGAAAACCTGCCGCACCCACATCCACCCACCCCCCGGGACAACCTTCATATATGGACCCCTGGGTACCATTCGACGGCGGACAATGGACACGTTCAAGCTTACCACTGAGTTCGTACCCAGGGGAGACCAGGGGCAGGCCATCGACCAGCTGGTGGACGCCTTCCGCGACGGTGCGGCCAGGGCGACGCTGCTGGGTGTGACGGGGTCGGGCAAGACCTTCACCATGGCCAACGTCATCCAGGGTCTGCAGAGACCCACCCTGGTCATCTCCCACAACAAGACGCTGGCGGCCCAGCTGTACAACGAGCTGAGGGAGTTCTTCCCGGAGAACGCCGTGGAGTACTTCGTGTCGTACTACGACTACTACCAGCCCGAGGCGTACGTTCCCCAGACGGACCAGTACATCGCCAAGGAGGTGGAGATCTCCCAGGAGCTGGACAAGCTCCGCCACCGGGCGACGGCATCCCTCCTCATGCGCAGGGACGTGGTCATAGTGGCCTCCGTCTCGTGCATCTACGGCCTCGGCGTCCCCGAGTACTACCAGCGCATGACGCTGATGCTCACCGAGGGCCAGCCCATCTCGAGGAAGAAGATACTGAAGGAGCTGGTGAGGCTCCAGTACGACCGGAACGACATCGACCTGGACCGCGGTCGGTTCCGGGTCCGCGGTGACATCGTCGAGGTCATCCCGCCGGGCGAGGAGAACGTGACCCGCATCGAGATGTTCGGCGACGAGGTGGAGCGCATCGTCGAGGTGGACCGGGTGACCGCCAAGGTCCTGGAGGTGGTCAAGTCGGTGATGATCCCGCCCGCCAAGCACTACGTGGTCGAGGAGGACCTCCTGGAGCGGGCGGTGTCCACCATCCACGACGAGATGCTGGGGAAGGAGCGGCGATTCCTTGAGGAGGGCAAGCCCCTGGAGGCCGAGCGCATCCGCCAGCGGACGGAGTTCGACCTGGAGATGCTGGAGACCACCGGGCACTGCCCGGGGGTGGAGAACTACTCCCGGTACCTGACGGAGCGCAAGCCCGGCGAGCCTCCCTACACCCTGATCGACTTCTTCGGGGACGACCTGTTCGTCATCATCGACGAGAGCCACGTCACCCTCCCCCAGCTGCGGGCGATGTCCGCCGGCGACCGCTCCCGGAAGCGCTCCCTGGTGGATTACGGGTTCCGTCTGGACTCGGCCTACGACAACCGGCCCCTGACCTTCGACGAGTTCGAGGCCAAGACCAACCAGACGCTGTACGCCAGCGCCACCCCCGACGATTACGAGTTCCAGCACTCCGACCTGGTGGCCCGGCAGGTGGTCCGGCCCACGGGCCTCCTGGACCCCGAGCTGGAGGTGCGCCCCGTGGAGGGCCAGGTGGACGACCTGCTGGCGGAGATCAGGGAGCGGGCCGACAAGGAGGAGCGGGTCCTAGTGACCACCCTGACCAAGCGGATGGCCGAGGACCTGACGGACCACTACGCCGCCCTCGGCGTCCGGGTCCGCTACATGCACTCTGACATCGACACCATCGAGCGGGTGGAGCTGCTCCGCGGCCTGGAGGCCGCCGAGTTCGACGTGCTCGTCGGCATCAACCTCCTGCGGGAGGGCCTCGACCTCCCCGCCGTCTCGATGGTGGCCATCCTGGACGCCGACAAGCAGGGCTTCCTCAGGTCCGAGACGGCCCTCCTCCAGACCATCGGTCGGGCCAGCAGGAACGTGAACGGCAGGGTCATCATGTACGCCGACCGGGTGACGGATGCCATGCAGGCCGTCATCGACACCACCGAGGAGCGCCGGGCCAAGCAGCAGGCCTACAACGAGGAGCACGGCATCGTGCCGACCACCATAGTCAAGACCCGGTCCATCCAGCCCATCGTTGTCAAGAGCGTCTCCAGCGGGGGCGAGCTGACCCCCGATGACATCGACGTGGACCTGACGGCGGGCATCGACGCCGTCATCGAGGGCCTGCGCCGGGAGATGGACCGGGCGGCGGCGGAGCTGGAGTTCGAGTACGCCGCGGTGCTCCGCGACAAGATCCAGCAGTTAGAGGAGAGCGAGCTGGGCGAGCCGTCGGTCGCCCCTCCCGGCATGGGAGAGCCCGTCCTGACGGGGGACCGACCCCTCGCCGTGTCGAAGCGCAGGGCCTCGGAGAGCACCAGGTCAAAGCGTCGGCTCAAGAAGAAGAAGTACCGGTGGGGCGAGCCCAGGGGAGGTGCTTGAGATGACCGTCGAGTACCTGGAGGTGGTGGGCGCCCGCGAGCACAACCTCAAGGGCATCGACGTGCGCATCCCCCGCAACACCTTCACCGTGGTCACCGGTCTTTCCGGGTCCGGCAAGTCGTCCCTCGCCTTCGACACCATCTTCGCCGAGGGACAGCGGCGGTACGTGGAGTCGCTGTCGGCGTACGCGCGCCAGTTCCTGGGCCAGATGAAGAAGCCCGAGGTGGACTACATCGAGGGCCTGTCCCCCGCCATCTCCATCGACCAGAAGGCGCTGTCCCACAACCCCCGGTCCACCGTGGGAACGGTCACCGAGATCTTCGACCACCTCAGGTTGATGTGGGCCAACATCGGCATCCCCCACTGCCCCAAGTGCGGGCAGCGCATCGAGCGTCAGTCGGCCGAGCAGATCGTCAACTCCATCCGCCAGGACTTCGACGGCGACAAGATACAGGTCCTGGCCCCCGTGGTGGATGACCGCAAGGGCCACCACAAGGCCCTCTTCGACCAGCTGCGCAGGGACGGCTACGTCCGGGTCCGCGTGGACGGCGAGGACCACCGGCTGGACGAGGAGGATGAGATCGAGCTGGACAAGAACTACAAGCACACCATCGAGGTGGTGGTCGACCGCCTCACGGTGGAGGGGGACGACGTCAAGCAACGGCTGACCGATTCGGTCGAGACCGCCCTGGGACTGTCGGGGGGCGGGGTCCGCGTGCTCCAGGGGAAGAAGAAGGGGCAGTACTCCGAGGAGTTCGCCTGCATCACCTGCGGCATCTCCATACCCGAGCTCAAGCCCCGCATGTTCTCCTTCAACAGCCCCCACGGCGCCTGCGAGATGTGCCAGGGCCTGGGCATCTACAAGCGGGTCTCCGAGGGCCTCATCGTCCCCGACAAGACCCTCAGCCTGCGCCAGGGTGCCATCCGGCCCTGGGCGAACAGCAGTTCCCAGTACGTGGACCAGTGGATGGTGGCCATCGGCGACCACTTCGGCTTCTCCGTGGACACGCCCTGGAACGAGCTGCCCGAAGGGGCCCGCAACATAGTGCTCTACGGCTCCGACGAGAAGGTCCACATGCGCCTGGTGGGCAAGCACATGACCCACGAGTGGACCCGGCCCGTGGAGGGCGTCATCAACTCGTGGGAGCGGAGGTACATGGAGACCACCTCGGAGTGGTCCCGCCGGGAGATAGAGGAGTACATGGAGGTCAGGGAGTGCCCCTCGTGCCACGGCCAACGCCTCCGGCCCGAGATGCTGGCCGTCACCGTGGGCGGGAAGAGCATCATGGAGGCCAGCTCGCTGTCGGTGAGCAAGTGCCTCGAGTTCTTCGACGACCTCGAGCTGGGCGAGCGGGACGAGAAGATAGCCAAGGAGATCCGCAAGGAGGTCCGGGCCCGCCTGAGCTTCATGCAGGACGTGGGCCTCTCCTACCTGACCCTCGACCGAAGCTCGGGCACCCTGGCGGGGGGCGAGGCCCAGCGCATCCGCCTCGCCACCCAGATAGGCTCGGGGCTGGTGGGCGTGATGTACATCCTGGACGAGCCCTCCATCGGGCTCCACCAGCGGGACAACATGCGCCTGCTCCGAACGCTGGAGCACCTGCGGGACCTGGGCAACACCCTCATCGTGGTGGAGCACGACGAGGAGACCATCCGTCACGCCGACCACGTCATCGACCTGGGGCCGGGGGCGGGGGAGCATGGTGGCGAGGTGGTGTGCGAGGGCACCCTCGCCGACATCCTGGCGTGCCCCGAGAGCCTCACCGGGGCATACATGACGGGCCGCATGTCCATCCCCGTCCCGGAGAGGAGGAGGCCGGGCAACGGCAAGGTCATCACCGTCCGGGGGGCGCGGGAGCACAACCTCAAGCGCATCGACGTGGACTTTCCCCTGGGCACCTTCATCTGCGTCACCGGCGTCAGCGGCTCGGGCAAGTCCACCCTGGTCAGCGAGGTGCTCCACAGGGCCGTGGCCCGGGAGCTCCACGGCTCCCGCAAGGTGCCGGGCGCCCACGACACGGTCGAGGGCCTGCTGCACATCGACAAGGTCATCGTCATCGACCAGGCCCCCATCGGGCGCACCCCCCGGTCGAACCCGGCCACCTACACCGGCGTGTTCACCCCCATCAGGGAGCTGTTCGCCAAGACGCCCGATGCCAAGCTCCGTGGCTACAGGCCGGGCCGCTTCTCCTTCAACGTCAAGGGTGGGCGGTGCGAGACGTGCCATGGCGGTGGCATCATCAAGATAGAGATGCACTTCCTGCCCGACGTGTACGTGCCCTGCGAGGCCTGCGGGGGCAAGCGCTTCAACGAGGAGACCCTGGAGGTCACCTACAGGGGCAAGAGCATCTACGACGTCCTGGACATGACGGTGGAGGAGGCCCTCCACTTCTTCTCCAAGATACCGGGGATCAAGCGGAAGCTCCAGACGCTGTACGACGTGGGCCTGGGCTACATCCGATTGGGCCAGTCGGCCACCACCATCTCGGGGGGCGAGGCCCAGCGGGTCAAGCTGAGCACCGAGCTGGGCAAGCGGGCCACCGGCCGCACGCTGTACCTGCTCGACGAGCCCACCACCGGGCTGCACATCGACGACATCAAGAAGCTCCTGAGCGTGCTCTCCCGGCTGACGGACAACGGCAACACCGTGGTGGTCATCGAGCACAACCTTGACGTGGTCAAGTGCGCCGACCACATAATCGACCTGGGTCCCGATGGTGGCGACGAGGGCGGCCGGGTCGTCGCCCGCGGCACCCCGGAGGAGGTGGCCAAGACGGACACCCACACCGGCAAGGCCCTCCGGGTCCACCTGGCCCGCGAGAGGGAGCGCCAGCGGAGCGCGTAGGGGGACTGCCCGGATGATCGAGCCACCCCCGGAGGTGAGACGCGCGCTGGGAGCGCTTCCCGACGCCCCGGGCATCTACATGTTCCGCGAAGACGGGGGCGAGGTCATCTACGTGGGCAAGGCCATCTCGCTGCGCAAGCGGGCGCCGGCCCACTTCAGGGGCCCACCCGCCCCGTCGCTCCCCATCAGCGAGCACGTGGACGAGGTGGCGTCGGTCGAGTACATCGAGACCCGCACCGAGATAGAGGCCCTGTTCCTGGAGGCCAACCTGATCAAGCGGCACCAGCCGCGCCACAACGTCAGGCTGAAGGACGACAAGCGCTACCCCCTCATCAAGATCACGAGGGAGCCCTTCCCCCGCATCGCCGTGGTCCGCGAGGAGGTGGAGGACGGCGCCGACTACTTCGGCCCCTACACCTCGGCCCTGCCCTCCAGGACCACGGTCAACATACTCCAGAAGAACCTGGGCATCCGCGTTTGCAGACGGATGAACCCCAGGGGGTGCCTGTACATGCACATAGGCATGTGCTCGGCGCCGTGCATGGGGGCCATCGACGAGGCGGAGTACTGCGAGAGGGTCTCGAAGGCCAAGATGCTGCTCCGGGGCGACGTTCGGGCCCTGCGGAAGGACCTGGAGGCAACGATGCACGCCCTCGCCGCCGAGGAGCGCTTCGAGGAGGCGGCGGAGGTCCGCGACTACCTGCAGGGCCTGGACCGCATGATGGAGCTCCAGTCCGTGCACCTGACCCGCGAGCGGGACGACGACTACATCGCCCTCGCCACGTCAGGGCAGATGGCCCTCGTCTTCTTGCTCCAGGTCCGGGGAGGCAAGGTGGTGGACAAGAGGGTGCTCAGGTTGGCCCACGGGGTGGACGTGCCCGAGGCCGAGGTGCTCCAGGCCGTCATCCCCCAGCTCTACCGCGTGGGAGGCATCCCCAGGACGGTGGCGGTGGCGGTCGACCTGCCCGACAGGGCCACCCTGGAGCTCGCCCTGACCCAGACGGCGGGCCGCAGGGTCCACATCACCGTCCCGAGGCGGGGCGAACCCAGGCGCCTGATGAATCTGGCGGAGAGGAACGCCGCCTCCTATGCCAAGACCGAGCGGCTCCGCACCCAGCTGCGGATCGAGGACACCGGCATCGAGGAGCTGGGGAGGGCGCTGCGCCTCCCTGGCCCTCCCAAGCGCATCGAGGCCTTCGACGTGAGCCACCACCAGGGCGACGAGACCGTGGCGTCCATGGTGACCTTCCGCGACGGCAAGCCCCTCAAGAAGGACTACAGGAGGTTCCGGGTGCGGACCGCCGCGCCTGGCGACGACTACGCCTCCATGAGGGAGGTGGTGGGCCGACGCTACGGCGGTTCCCTCAGAGGCTCGCTGCCGGAACCGGACCTGGTGCTCATCGACGGCGGCAGGGGCCAGCTGTCCGCCGCCGGCGAGGCCCTGGGCGCACTCGGGATGCGACTGCCCGTGGCCGCCCTGGCCAAGGAGCGGGAGGAGCTGTTCGTTCCGGGGCAGGGCGTGCCCCTGGACCTGGAGCCCGACTCCGACGCGGTGCTGCTCCTCCGCAGGATCCGCGACGAGGCCCACAGGTTCGCCATCACGTACCACAGGAGGAGGAGGCGGGGCGCCCTGACCAGGAGCCGCCTTCTCGAGGTTCCCGGCATCGGTCCCAAGCGGGCCCAGGACCTGCAGCGCCACTTCGGCAGCCTGCGGGGCGTGGAGGGGGCCACCCTGGAGGAGCTGGAGGCCGCCCCCGGGATGGGCAAGGCCTCGGCGAGGACGCTATGGGAAAGGCTCCACATCGATGAGAAGGGCCCCTAGGCTCCCCACTTCCTCTTGTAGGCCCGCACCATGAGGAGGAGGGCGAGGAAGAGGACGAGCAACACAATGGGTATCAGCGGGATCCCGGGGGGCCATTCGTCGTCGTCAGGTCCCTCCCGGTTCTTGGCAAAGAAGTTGACCCTGGTCTGATTCACGTGCCTGCCGTCGTAGATCTCGACCTCGAGGCTGAGCTCCGCATCATCGAACTTGCTGTGGTTGACCTCGTAGGACCACTCCCCGTCGGAGAAGTTGGCGTCGAACCAGCTCTCCGGCTCCCACCGGACCCTTATCCACTCGACGTTGTCGTGGTCGTCCCAGTAGGTTCCTTGGGCGAGGAAGTTCTCTTTGAACACCTGCTGTTTCTCGGGCACCTCGATGGTGACCTCGGGGGGTAAGTCGGGGATGATGGTCATGTTCACCAGGGCGATGGTACCGTCGCTGAACCCGCACCACACCTGACCGTCGACCAGGACGTCCGTCACCATCTTCGTCATGGAGCTGGGGAAGACGATGGGATTGGCAACCATGTTGTCGGGACGCTGGTCGACGGCATAGAAGTAGGCGGTCATGTTGGTCCTCGTGGCATCCTCGGGGGTCGCGAGCAGGTAGTAGCTCCCGCCTTCCATTGTGGACCAGGCGACGGCCTGGACGGGCCCCACCCCGAACGAAGAGGAGTTCTCCAGTTGTGTGGGAAAACCAGCCCAGAGGACAGCCATCCCGTCCTCGCAGCCCACTATCCATGGATGTCTTAGATAGGTGCCCTGGGAGGTAGAGGTGGGCACGGCATCGTGGCCTTCGAGGTCCTTCACCTCGGACCAGTCGGACCCCCCGATGGCGGAAACGTTGCCCCTCTCGTCGATGCAGACGATGGACATCATGTCAGTTCCCAGGTGCAGGACGGTGGCGTTGTCCTCCCAGGGGAAGTCCCTCCGGACGGTGGACCAGGCGGTCTCCCAGAGCATGACCCTGGAGGTGCCGTTCTCGTCCCGCCCCGCCAGGACCAGGATATCGTCGTATGCCACGAAGAGGACCGAGTCCAGCCTCTGGAGCGGGGTTGTGAAGTTCTCGAACAGCTCCTCCGTCGGTTCGTACGAGGTGCCGTCCCACATCCACAGGCGGTCGTGGTCCATGCCGTCGGCGGTCCCCCACGCGCAGACCCACTTCCCGCTCTCGGACCATCGGACGCCCTCGACGATGAGGCCCTGGTCGGGTGACACCAGTGTCGCCAGCACGTTCATGTCGCGGTCGGCCACCAGCACGTCGTTGGCCGCGGCGTGGCCGGCCAGCACGATCCTGGTCCCGTCGGTGGAGACGTCGAACCTCAGGTCCTGCCCGCCCCCTCCCGGGTCGGTCCAGCTGCCCATCACCTCGATATCGACATCGTCCCAGTACCGTTCAGCTGATACCATGGAAGCGACCAGCACCAGAATACAGATGGCGATCAGGCCGGGGGTCACCCCCCGGAGGTCGGACAGAAACGGGATCTCCTCACCATTCATGGATGTTCACATCCGGTCGCTGATGGGACCTCGTTGGAGTATATAAACAATTGGATAATATGGGACTGTCCAGAAGTCGTTGCTTAAAAATCAAGGAAGCCAGTAACCTTTGAACA